>DATFCO010000109.1:0-5595 GCA_035253005.1 Rhodanobacteraceae bacterium | reverse complement strand
GTCGCGGGAATCGCGTTCAACAACGCCAGCGGTACGTGCAGTGTCACGCCGTCGGCGGGGTCGCCCGGCGCGAAGCGGTATTCCAGCCGCAGGCGTTGTCCCGCGAATTCCAGCGAGGGCGGAAATGCCGACGAATCCGGGTGCGCATTACCTGTCAACACATCGTCCAGCGACCATCGCAGAGCCGCGCGCTGCGCGGGTGCGGCGTCTCGGTACCAGGCGTCCAGCGTGGCGGTGGAACTGATCTCTTCCGGCAACTTGCCGGTGAAGAACTGCGCGAGTTCCTCGTCGGACTTCAGCAAGTCCGCACGGCGTTGCTGCGATTCGATCTCCTGCGCCTGCCGCAACACGCGCGCGTTGGCGCGCACGAAATCCGCGCGCGCATCCAGTCCGCAGCGCGCCAATGCTTCGCGCAGAAAAATTGAATGTGCGAGCGGTGGATCCTGTTTGGCGAAGGTGATGGTGCGGCGTTCGATCAAGGTCAATCCGAATAGAGTCACCTGCTCGTGCGCGATCACCGCGCCGCGTGCGCGCGACCAGTGAGGATCGTGCCAAGTGCGGCGCACCAGATGCGCGGCCTGTCGTTCGATCCAGCGCGGCTCGATGCGCGCGCAGTGCATCGCATACACGCGCCCGCCCAAATCCACGATCTGCGCCGCCAGCAGCCATTGCGGCGCGCTCTTGCTCAGGGCCGAGCCCGGGAAAATTCGAAAGCGTCGCTCGCGCGTGCCGCGGCAATCGCCGCGATCGTCCTTGCGCGCGACATTGGTGGGAAGGCCGGCGAGAAGAGACCGGTGGATGTTTTCATACAAGTGGGGATTGGGGGTGGATGGCGGGGGCGCATCTGCGAGGCCCTTTCGCTGGACGCCGGAACTCGCCGAATCGGTTCGTGCGGAGCGCCCCCGCTGCCCGTCCCCAATCCCCGGCTCCATCAACAACAACTGCCTGTGCAACTCCCGCCACTCGCGTATGCGCAGAAACGACAGGAAGTGCTTCTCGCACCAGTCGCGCAGTTTCGATTGCGCCAGGTCCTCGTGCGCGGCGCGATAAGCGTTCCAGAGATTCAAGACGCCAATGAAATCCGATTTCGGATCGGCGAACTCGCGGTGCGCGGCATCGGCCGCTTCGCGTTTATCCGCGGGCCGCTCGCGCGGATCCTGGATGCCGAGGAAGGTCACGATCGGCAGCATCTGCTCGAACACGTGCAACCGCCGCGCTTCGACCAGCATGCGCGCCAGTTGCACGTCGATCGGCATCCGCGCCAGTTCGCGGCCGATGCGCGTCAGCCGGCGTTGCGCGTCGATCGCGCAGAGTTCGATGAGCTTGCGCCAACCATCGGCGATCGCTCGCGGTTCGGGCGGATCGATGAATGGAAACTTTTCGACTTCGCCCAAGCCCAGCGCCAGCATCGTCAGGATCACGTTTGCCAGCGACGAGCGCTTGATTTCGGGGTCGGTGTAGCGCGGACGCGTCGCGTAGTCGGCTTCATCGTACAAGCGCACGCATACGCCGGGTCCCACACGTCCGCAGCGTCCTGCGCGCTGGTCGGCCGCGGCCTGCGAGATCGCTTCGATGTTCAATCGTTCGATCTGGCTGCGCTGCGAGTAGCGCTTGACGCGCGCGGTGCCGCTGTCGATCACGTAGCGGATGCGGGGCACGGTGAGCGAGGTTTCGGCGATGTTGGTGGCCAGCACGATCCGCCGCGCGGCGCCGGGCTTGAACACGCGATCCTGCTCGGCGGCGGAAAGCCGCGCGTACAGCGGCAGCACTTCGGTGTGGCGGTAGTTGCGGCGATTCAGCGCCAGATGCACGTCGCGGATTTCGCGTTCGCCCGGCAGGAACACCAGCGCATCGCCGCGCGGGTCTTCATGCGTGATGTTATCGAGCGCGGCGATGACTTGTTCGGAAATCGTTTCGTCTCGCTGCGGCGCGCGCCAGCGCACCTCGACCGGAAACGCACGTCCTTCCACCTCGAGCACTGGCGCATTGCCGAAATGCGCCGCGAAGCGCGCAGTATCCAGCGTCGCGGAGGTAACGATCAATTTCAGATCACGCCGCTTGCGCAGCAGCGTTTTCAGATAACCCAGCAGAAAATCGATGTTGAGGCTGCGTTCGTGTGCTTCGTCCAGGATGATCGTGTCGTAGGCCGACAGCGTTCGATCGTGCGACAACTCCGACAGTAGAATCCCGTCGGTCATGAACTTAATCAGCGCCTGCTCGCCGACACGCTCGTCGAAGCGCACCTGGAAGCCGACTTTCGCGCCGACTTCGGTGCCCAACTCGGCTGCGACCCGCCGCGCCATCGCACGCGCGGCCAGCCGGCGCGGCTGGGTGCATCCGATCATTCCCTCGATGCCGCGACCCGCAGCGAGGCACAGCTTCGGTAATTGCGTGGTCTTGCCGGAACCCGTTTCGCCGGCGATCACCAGCACTTGATGCGTGCGGATCAGCTCGACGATCTCGTCCGCTCGTACCGCGATCGGCAGCGATTCGTCGATCCTGATTTCCGGAATGGAAGCGGCGCGCGCGGCGATCTGCTCGGGCGTGCGCCTGCGTGGATGATTCATCGCACGATGATACGCAACGCGCTCAGATGAAGCTGCTCGCCGCGACCACGATGCAAACGATCGACGCTGCAATCGCCAACACGATCAGCGCGCGCATCGCCGAGGCAAACCGCAGCGAGGCCATCGGCGCCAAATCTTTTCGCCCGTGCAGCATCGGCCCGATCAGATTCTCGTTCTTGCCGGTCCAGTAAGCCAGCACTACCGCGATGTGCAGGCCGATCAAGATCAGCAGCAAGTTCTGGTTGAGCTTGTGGATTTCGGTGAGCCGTTGCGACCAGGTCTCCGGCACGTGCAAGGCCCACGGGCCGAATTCGGTGTGCCGGCGGTTGCTGGTGAACAGGCCGGTGATCGTCTGCACGAAAACACAAAACAGCATCGCCAGCACCGACCAACCGCCGAGCGGATTGTGTCCGACGTTGAACGACTCGCGGCCGGCCAGCAGTTCGCGCGCGTAGGCGAACACGCGCTGTGGGCCGCGTACGAACCCGGCGAAGCGCGAAGTCTCCGAACCCGCGAAACCCCAGATCACGCGGAACAGGATCAGCGCCAGCGTGGCGTAGCCGAACCACACGTGCCACCGCATCGACAGCCAGTGCCATTCGGCCGTGCCGTATTGCAGCAGGATCAGGACCGCCAGCAGCCAGTGGAACAGACGCGTGGGCAGGTCCCAGACGAGTGTGCGTGTCGAATCAGGCATGGCTTCATTTCCGAAACGCGCGAGTTTAGGCCTGTCAACGCTAACCCAAGCGAACCGCGTTGCTTCCGCAGCGGCTGTCAGACAAGGTCGCGCGCCGCAGCGCCATAGCCAGACTATGGTCAAGGCGCGCGCCGCAGTATGGCGGCCGCTGCGGAGCAACCCGAAGGGCCGTGGCCCTTTGCCCGCATGGCTGCATCAATCGTCTATGTATCGACATACATCTTCCTCGCTCTTCCTTGCCCTGCAGACAAAGGGCCGACGGCGCGGCCATTTGGATTAGCGTTAACAGGCCTGGGTCCAGCCCATGACCTTCGGGCCTGCACTGCGAACCCGATTGGTGCATCATCTTTGCTTTCGCCGCAAGGACCCGCCGCCATGCCACGCCTGAACTGGATGCTCGCCACCGCGCTCGTCTGCGCCTTGAGCGCGTGCTCGTCTTCGCTGGACCAACAGGCAGAAACTTCCGCCAAGGCTGCGGTGACGAGCGCCGCTTCGGTCGCCGCGCCGGGCTCCGCCGCCGCGCCGGCATCGACCGCAGCGGCGGCCACGCCGGCCAGCACCGCGCCGGATATCGGAGTCGATCTTTCGGGTGTCGACCATGCCGTCAAACCCGGCGATGCCTTTTTTCAGTATTCCAACGGCGACTGGCTGAAGACGGCGGTGATTCCGCCGGACCGCTCCAGCACCGGCACTTTCTTCGAAGTGTTCAAGAAGGCCGAGCAACGCACGGCCGACCTGATCAAGGCGGCGGGGAGTTCCAATCCCGCCGCAGGCAGCAATCCGCGCAAGATCGCCGACTATTACGCGGCGTACATGGACACCGCCGCGATCGAAAAGGCCGGGCTGACGCCGCTGAAACCGGAACTCGATGCGATCGATTCGATCAAGACCCGCACCGACCTGGCGCGCGTGCTGGGGAGCCGCATGCGCGCGGACGTCGATCCGATCAACGACACCAACTTTCATACCGAACACCTGTTCGGGTTGTTCGTGACGAAGGGACTGGAAGAGGACAGCTTGCAGATCCCGTATCTCTTGCAGGGCGGCCTCGGCATGCCCAGCCGCGATTACTACCTGTCGCAGGACAAGGAGATGGCGGCCGACCGCGACAAGTACAAAACCTATGTCGCCGCGTTATTGAAGCAAGCCGGCATCGCCGACGCGGACAAGAAAGCACAACAGGTGTTCGATCTGGAGACGAAGATCGCGCGGGCGCAGGAGAGTCTGGTCGAGAGCGAAGACGTGCACAAGGCCAACAATCTCTGGAGCGCGGCGGATTTCTCCAAGAAGGCACCGGGTCTGGACTGGAATGCCTTCTTCGACGCGGCGGGTTTGAGCAACGCCAAACAGTTCGACGTCTGGCAGCCGTCCGCCTTCACCGGTTTGTCGAAGCTGACGGCGAGCGAACCGCTGGATGCGTGGAAAGCGCTGCTGACCTTCCATACGCTGGATGAAAACGCGCCGCTGCTGCCCAAGGCTTTCGACGATCTGCATTTCGATTTCTACGGCAAGACGCTCACCGGCACGCCGCAGCAGCGCGAGCGCTGGAAGCGCGCGGTATCGGCGACCAACACCGATCTGGGCGATGCGGTCGGGCAGATCTACGTGCAGAAATATTTCCCGGCTTCCAGCAAGGCCGAAGTGGAAGCGCTGGTGAAGAACTTGCTGACCGCGTTCGATCAGGGCATCGACAAGCTGGACTGGATGTCGCCGCAGACCAAACAGAAAGCGAAGGAGAAACTGAAGACGCTGCGGGTCAGCGTCGGCTATCCGGAACACTGGCGCGACTACGCCTCGCTGGAGATCAAACCGGACGACGCGTTGGGCAACCACCTGCGCGCGGTGAAATTCGAATACGAATACCAGAAGGCCAAGATCGGCAAACCGATCGACACCGGCGAATGGTGGATGACGCCGCAGACGGTGAACGCGGTGAACCTGCCGATCCAGAACGCGCTGAACTTCCCGGCTGCCATCCTGGAGCCGCCGTTCTTCGATCCGAAAGCCGATCCGGCCGCCAATTACGGCGCGATCGGCGCGATCATCGGCCACGAGATCAGCCACAGCTTCGACAACACCGGCGCGGATTTCGATGCGCACGGCAAACTGGTCAACTGGTGGACGCCCGCCGATCTGAAGCACTTCGAAGCCGCCACCGCCGCGCTCGCCAAACAGTACGACCAGTACGAGGCGCTGCCGGGCGTGCACGTCAACGGCAAGCAGACGCTAGGCGAGAACATCGCCGACGTTTCCGGTCTGACGGCCGCCTATCGCGCGTATCACTTGTCGTTGAGCGGGCAGCCTGCGCCGACGCTGGATGAACTGACGGGC
>DATFCO010000108.1:0-14058 GCA_035253005.1 Rhodanobacteraceae bacterium | reverse complement strand
CTACTTGTGCGGCTTGAAGAGGATGTCGAACACCGGCTGCCAGGTCCTGCCGCCATCCAACGAGCGCGTGGCGGTTTCGCGCACGCCGCCGTTCTGCCGATACCACACGCCGCGCAGCAGCGAAGGCTTGCCGTCTTTCGTGCGCTGTTCGCCGGTGAACACCATGCGGTCGCCCTGCATGCCGCCATCCAGCAGCAGCAATTCGCCGCGGTTCGTCACCCAGCTCTGATGCCAGAGCTTGCGCGCGGCGTCGTAGAGGCTGTAACTCGCGCCGTGCAGGCCATCCTTCTGGCGGTAGTCTTCGTGGATCACGCAACCATCGAGGATGATCTGCACCGTGTTGCGCGCGACGATCTTGTCCGGCGCGGTGACGTCGTAGGCGTCCCAGTCGCCGGCAAAGAAATCGAACTGGCGGTACTGCGGCGCGCCGCACGCGCCGGATTGCGCGGCCAGTGCCGGCGCGGCGATCGACGCGAGAATCAGAAACGCGAAAGCGGTGGACCGCATGTTCACCTCAGGCGATATTCGGCCGCGTGATCTGCGCGGACACCACCTTCCACGCGCCGGCAGTGTACACATAGACATCCGTGTAACGGCTGATGCCGCGAACGTTGTCCTGATTTGTCCAGGAACCCGAGGCGCGCACCAGCGCGACGTCGCCGTAGAAGCGCACGTCGACGTAATCGAGTTTGTATTCGATCAGACCGGATCGCCGCGCGGCCATGCGCAGAAAGCCGTCGCGGAACAATACCGAACCATCGGATTCGATGCAGACGAAATCGCGCGCGAGGTGCGCGTCGAACCATTGCACGTCGCCTTGCAGCGAAGCGCGCACGTATTCCTCGTTGAGCCGTCGCAATTCGTTTTCGCGCGAGGGCGCGGTGTCGTTCGTTGCCGTTTGCATTTTGGTATCCACGATTCTTCGGGAACCTCGAAAGTCCGCGCCTTGCGGCGCGGACTTTCTCGGTCGGCGGCTGGGGAGAACCGCCGCTTTTTGCCGATGCCTTCACTGCATCGGCGGCGGTGGCCGAGGGAAGTGGCAGGGTGTGGCCACCGCGGTGCAGGATCACCGTGATCCGCAAGACCGATGCTCGTCCGGTCCGGTGTTCCTCGCTTCGATCGCGCTCAAACTGTGGCCGCCTTCACCGGATCGGCGCTTGTGCATGCGAGTCGCCGGATGGAATCGGTATCGCGATGAAAGCCACGTCCTGCCCCGATGCGCTGGTGGCTTGCCCGGTGATCTCGCCCAGATCGTTGATGTCCTGTGCGTAGAGGAAAGTGCCGGAATAATCGGGCGCCAGGTTCTGCAAATCGGCCATCGTCCCGTTCTGCCAGACGAACGCCCTGTACCCGCCCATGCTGCAGCAGGAAGTGCCCACGACCTGCCCGCGGTTGTTGATCCCGTAGGCTTGGCTGAAAGTGTCGCCGGGGTACAGTCCCTGCAAATCGGTAGGCGCCTGATCACGGCGGCCGCGGTAGAACGCGTGGATGTCGCCGGACGCCGTGCTGGCAAAGCCGACGATGTCCCCGAACTGATTGATCGCCATCGGCGTGTTCCAAGCGTCGCCGCCGATGTTGCCGATGTCGATCGCCTTGCCGTTCTTCCAGAGCACCATGTGTTTCGCGGTGTCGCGGCCCACCGCCTGGTCGCAATCGCCGGAGATGCCGACTACCTCGCCGCGGTCATTGATGGCGGTCGCGGCGCCACTGCTGTCATCCTGCAGCAGAGGCAAGCTGCGCGGCTGGCTCTTGCCGCGCTCCCACACTACCGGCAGGAACTGCAACACCTGGTCGCTGTCGCCGTATTTGTTGCAGGTCGGATCGTGATAACCGGTTTCCGCCCAGCCGACGGTCTGCATGCGGTTGTTGGTGCCTGTGGCGAAACTGTTGTTGCCGCCGGGCAGCGGATTCAGTGCGCGCAGCTTGCCCGCGGTCCAGACGAAGCCGAGGCAGGTGTCGCCATCGGAGCCGATGAAGGCGGAACAGCTCCAGCTTTCGCCGTTGGGTTCCGGGATGCCGGTTTGCGAGACGCCGGAAACCACGCCGAAATCGTTCTTCACCGGCCACAGCACCGCGCTGTTGATACCACCCAAGGTGCCGAGATCCTTTGCCTTGCCAAACGGCCAAGCCGTCGCGTGCAGGGTCGTCCCGTCGGCCAGCGCGGAGAATCCGGACACCATGCCGAACTGATTGATGCTGTTGCCGATCGCAAAGCTGCCGCCCAGCGTCGGCAATTCGATCACGTAGTAGCGCGTCGCGGCCGCGGCGGTTTGCGCGGTTGCGCCACCGGCCAGCGCCGCGGCGATTGCAAACGGAATGCTCCAGCGTTTCATGTCGAGTCTCCTGTCGCAGACGGAAGCGCAGCCTTGCGCACGCGGTGCGCGCGCGAAAGCGCCGGTTCGCAGATGAACGCCAGTCCGGTCGTCGCGCGCGAAGGACTACACTTCACCCCATGCGCCGCTGGGCACTGACCATCGCACTCGATCCGCAACGCGAGCAGCCGTTGTTCCTGCAACTGGCGCACGCAATCGCGGAAGACATTCGGCGCGGCCGGTTGAAATCCGGCGACGCGCTGCCCGGTTCGCGCGAATTGGCGGATCTGCTGGGTGTCAACCGCAACACCGTCGTTGCCGGTTACGGCGAACTGGTGGCGGAAGGCCTGCTGTGTACGCGCGTCGGCGGCGGCACTTTCGTCGCGCAGGCGCCGGCCGCGCCGGTGACGCCGATCGCGGCTTCGTCGGAATTTCCGACTTATGCGTTGGCACCGCCCGCGTATCCGCCGCCGCAGGATGCGCCGCTGCCGCCCAACACCTTGATGCTTTCACAGAGCATTGCGGATGCGCGATTGTTTCCGGAACGCGCGCTGGCGCGCGCGTTCCGCCGCGCCATTGGGCCGCGCAGCCGGATGCTGTTGGCGCAATCGGATTCGCGCGGGCATCCGCGTCTGCGCGCGCAGCTCGCCGCGATGCTGGCACGTTCACGCGCGCTCGCCGTCACGCCCGACAACTTGATGATCACGCGCAGCATCGAGCAGGCGATCGATCTGGTCGCGCGCATCCTGATCGCGCCGGGCGACGCGGTCGCGGTGGAAGCGTTCGGTTATCCGCCCGCGCGCAGCGTGTTGAAAATGGCGGGTGCGCGATTGTTGCCGATTCCGCTGGACGACGAAGGCATGGACGTCGCCGCACTGGAAGCGCTGCTGAAACATCAGCGCCTGCGCGCGGTGATCGTCACGCCGCATCATCAATTTCCGACCACTGCGGTGATGTCGCGCGATCGGCGCGATCGGCTGGCCGAACTTTCGCTGCAACACGGCTTCGCGATCATCGAGGACGATTACGATCACGAATTCCATTACGAAGGCAAGCCGGTGCTGCCGATCGCGGCGGGGCACGGCCGCGGCAACGTCGTTTACGTCGGTTCATTGGCGAACCTGCTGGCGCCGGGCATCAGCACCGGCTTCGCGGCCGCACCGCCGCCGGTATTCGAACGTCTGGCGGGATTGCGCGCGGCGTCCGATGCGCGCAGCGACGCCGCGATGGAATGCGCGATCGCGGAATTGTTCGAAGACGGCGAGCTGTTGCGCCACGTGCGCCGCACGCGTCGCATCTATCAGGCGCGTCGCGACGCGTTCGCGTCGGCGTTGAAACGGCACCTCGGCAGCGCATTGAATTTCAACATTCCGGAAGGCGGCATGGCGCTGTGGGCGCGCGCGGACGAAGGCGTCGACGTTTCGGCCTGGGCCGCGGCGGGCGAGCGCGAGGGTGTGCTGTTCAAGGACGCGCGCAGTTACGACTTCTTCAACCGCGAACAGCCGTACATGCGGCTGGGCTTCAGCTATCACGACGAAACGGAGTTGAACGAAGCAGCCGCGCGGATGGCGCGTGCACTGACGCACGTTCGCGCTCTGCGGCGTCCTGTGGTGCCGGCGCCGCGCGTCACGTCGCGCGGCGCGCGCACGGCCTAGCGTTTCGCCGCGATGATCTGGCTCAGGTAGTCCGATCCGCCCGCGCGCACCAGATGCGGATACTGCAAGCCGTCGTGGTAGTCCACCGGCACGGTCTTGTACTCGTCGTCGTGCTTGATCAGCAGTTCGATCGGCTTGTGATCCGACCTGGCGGCCGTGATGGCGTCCTTCAGCAATTCGGATTTGTAGGCATGGCCGTTCACCGCCACCAGCTCCGCGCCCGGCGAGATCCCGGCCTTGAACGCCGCGCTGTTCCAGCGCACATCGCTGATGCTGCCATCCTTCTCGGCGATGGTGAGCCCGATCGAATAAGCGAAGTCGGCGAACTTGCGGTCTTTCTCGATCGCCTTCTCGTAATCGCTTTCCTTGTCGGTGTACACCAGCTTCCAGCCGGATGCCGCGATGCCGTCCATCGGCGGCTGGTTGGCATCCAGACGTGAACGCAGGAAGGTGGCCCAATCGTTTTTCGCGACGCCATTCAACGCCGCGACCACGTCATCGAAGGTGTAGGTCATGGTGACGAAGCTGCCGTTGTCCACGCCGAAGAAGGCTTTCGCGAAATCGTCCAGCGATTTCTTGCCGCCGGTGAGCGAACGGATTTTCGAGTCCACCGCCAGCCAGATCAGTTGCCCGGCGCTGTAGTAATCCTCGCTCATCTGGTAATTGCGGAACGGCAGCGGCGCTCGCTGCGCGATGGTCGGATCGTTGGTGGTGTCCTGCACGTTGCGCCAGTCGAATCCGGGCCGGTTGCGCTGGTACGTCGCCGCGACCAGCGCCAGCGCATCCTTGAACTGATCGGCGTTCCACAAACCCGATCGCGCGGCCAGCACGAAGCCCCAGTATTGCGTCTGGCCTTCGTACACCCACAGCAATGAATCGCCCATCGGCACGTTGAAATTCGGCGTCCACAGGTCGGCCGGACGGCGGAACTTGCCGTTCCACGAATGCGTGTATTCGTGCGCCAGCAGGTCGCGCCCGGGCGCATTGCTCTTCCACTCGGTGAAGTAATCCGCGCCCTCGCCGTCCTCGCTGGACTGGTGGTGCTCCAGCCCATTGCCGCTCATTTCGTCCGAGAGCGAAAACAGGAAATCGTAATGATCGTAATGATGCGAATCGAACAGCTTGTACGCCTGCGTGACGAGATTGCGGTGCGCCTGCAACTGCTCGGGCGTGAATTCCAGATATTTCGGCGCGTCGGCGACCAGATCCATGTGCACCGGCACCTTCGCACCGGGATCGAGATCCACGCGCTTGAAATATTCGCCGGCATACAGCGGCGAATCGACTAGCGTGTTCAGCGGGGTCGGCTTGAACGTCACCGTGTCGCCGGATTTGCCCTGCGCCTCCAGTGCCGTGCCGAACTGCCAGCCGCCGGGTAATTTCAGCGAAGGCGCGTAGGTGATCTGCCGCGAGTAATGCCCGGCCGGATACAGCACGACCGTGTTCCACTGCAGGTCCAGCATCTCGTTCGTCATCACGATGCGACCTTCATTGCGCGCGCGTGCCGAGAGAAACTGGTAGTCGACATCGATGCTGCTCGCACCCTGCGGCACGTCCACGTGAAAGGCGTACACGTCGTACTTGTCGCGCGTCCACGTCAGCGGTTTGCCGTTGGCGCTGATCTTGATGCCGGCCAGCTTGTCGATCGGACCGCTGGGCGAGTGATTGCCCGGCAGCCATTTCGGATACAGCAGCGTCAGTTCGCCCGGTTGCACCGGAATGGTTTCGTGCGCCCTGAAAATGCCCTGCGAAGTGTCGCTCGCATCGACGGAGAGCGCGATCGTGCCGGCATACGGTGTGTCCTGCGGCGCCGGTACGTTCGGCTGCGGATTGACGTCGGCACTTGCGGCGCCGGCGGTCAGCGCAAGCGTCAACGCCAAGGCAAGACGGGTCGGATGCAACGGACGAGCGAGCGCGTACATCGGCGGTTCCTCACAGGCAGGCCAGGCGAATCGGCGTACCGGTTCGCGCAACCCTTCGACTGTAGCACCGCGATTCGCCCCGCCAATAGGTCGAACGGCACAGAAGATCCGACGCAGCGACCCTCAGTCGCCGTTTCGCGCCAGTGCGCTCTTGCGGATGCCGTAACCGAAGTAGACACCCAAGCCGATGATCATCCAGATGACAAACCGCCAAATCGTGATCGAAGGTAGACCGCCGATCAACGTGACGCCACCGCGATTCGCGACCCATGGCCAGCCGATGATCAGGAACAGCGAGAACAGCACTCCGAGCGGCGCGATGATCCACACCAGCGGCGTGCGGAAACTGCGTCGGATGTCCGGTTTGCGGATGCGCAGGATCAGCACGGCGAGACAGATCACGATGAACGCGCTGAGCGTGCCGATGTTCACCAGTTCCGCGACTTCGCCGATCGGCAGGAAGCCCGCCACCAGCGCGGTAAACACGCCGAGGATCACCGTCGGTCGCGCGGGTGTGCCGTAGCGCGGATGCACGTGCGCGAACCACTTCGGCAGCAGGCCGTCGCGCGACAGCGCGAACCAGATGCGCGCCGCGCCCAGCATGAAAGCGAACAGCACGCTGGTCAGCCCGCATACCGCCGCCACGTTGATGATGCCGCGCACCCAGTTCAAGCCCAACGCCTTGAACGCGGCATCCACCGGCGCGGGCGAATTCAATTGCGGATACGGCACCATGCCGGTCAGCACCAGCGACACCGCCAAGTACAACGCCATCGACAGCGCCAGCGACAACAGCACCGCGCGCGGCAGGTCGCGCTGCGGATTGCGCGCTTCCTCCGCCGCAGTGGTCAGCGTGTCATAGCCGAAGCAGGCGAAGAACACGATGCTCGATGCCGCCAGCACGCCGCTCCAGCCGAAATGCGTGGTGCCATCGCTCGTCACCGGCTCGGGAATGAATGGATGCCAATTGGCGGTGTTGACGTAGAACGCGCCGGCGACGATCACCAGCGCCACGCCGATCACCTTGATGGCGACGATCACGGTGTTCAAACGCGCGCCGACTTCCGTGCGCACCGTGAGGATCCAGGCGATCAGCAACGTGATCACGGCCGCGATCACGTTGAAGAACTTGGCCGAATGTGGATTGGAGGGATCGTAGGCACCTTGCAACCAGAGCGGCAGGTGCGCGCCGGTCAACTGCGCGATCAGCGCCTGCACGTAGCCAGACCAGCCGATCGCGACGACGGCGACGATCAACGCGTATTCCAATAGCAGATCCCAGCCGATGATCCAGGCGAGCAATTCGCCAAGCACCGCGTAGCCGTAGGTGTACGCGCTGCCGGTGACGGGAATCATTCCCGAGAATTCCGCATACGCCAGCGCGGCGCAGGCGCTGCCGATGCCGGCGACAATGAAGGAAACGATCACCGCCGGCCCGGCGTTTGTCGCGGCCTGCTGCCCCGCCAGCACGAAGATGCCCACGCCGATGATCGCGCCCACGCCGATCGCCGTGAGCTGCCACACGCCCAGCACGCGGCGGAAATCGCGGCGCTCGGACGTTTCGGCTTGCAGCGCCTCCACCGATTTGTGCCGCGTCAACTGCGCCAGCAGGCTCATGGTGTTCCCCTCGGGCGATGGATGTCGCGGATCATAGCCGTTGATGGAAGCATCATGTCTGTGCCGGCTGTCATGGCCGTACCCGACGCGTTGCGAGACAATCCGAGTTCCCCTGCTGCCCGCCGATCGTCAATGCACGTTTTTCGATCGCCTGCGTTTTTCCTGCTTGCCTTGCTCGCGGGCCATGCGTTTGCCGCAACCGATGTCGCGGCGCAAGCACATCTAGCGATCCTCGAAACCACCGACCTGCATTCGCACGTGATCGGTTACGACTACGATAAGCTGGCCGACGATCCGCATGTGGGTTTCGACCGCGTGGCCACGCTGATCGAGCAGGCGCGCAAGGAATTTCCGAACACCTTGCTGATCGACGACGGCGACACGATCCAAGGCACCGCTTTGGCCGACTATCAGGCACTCAGCAATCGGGTCCCCTGCAAGCGGGAACTGGCGATCTACCGCGCCATGGATCTGCTGCACTACGACGCGGGCAGCATCGGCAACCACGAATTCAATTATGGATTGCCTTTCCTGTCGCAGGTGACGGGGACGCCGATGCACTTGCCGGATGTGCCGGTCGAGCATTGCGATGGCCCGAACTATCCGCTGGCGCTGTCTAATGTGGTGCGCGCAGACGACAACGCGCCGGTGTTCAAGCCGTGGCTGCTGCTGACGCGCGAGATCACGGTAACGAACGCGAATGGAAAGACGAGCAAACTGCCGATCCGCATCGGCCTGCTCGGTTTCACGCCGCCGCCGATCATGCAATGGGATCACGCGCATCTGACCGGCAAGGTCAAGGCGCTCGGCGTGGTCGAAGCGGCCAAGCGCTTTCTGCCGGAACTGCAAGCGCAGCATCCGGACATCGTTATCGCGGTGGTGCACGGCGGCCTCGACACCGCGCCGTATACGCCGACGATGGAAAACGCGGACTGGTATCTCGCCGCCATTCCCGGCATCGACGTGGTGCTGATGGGCCATTCGCACGATGTGTTCCCGAATCCGAGTGATCCGAAATCGCGCCTCAATGGATTGAAAGAGGTCGATAACCTGCGTGGCTTCGCGCGCGGCAAGCCTGCGGTAATGGGTGGCTTCTACGGCCACGATCTAGGTGTGATCGATCTGGCGCTGAAATACACGAACGGCAAATGGGCGATCGACGCTGCGAATACGCACAGCGAAGTTCGGCCGACCTGCAAATCGAAGGATCGATGCGTCGCGCCCGATCCGCGCATCGCAAAAACGATCGCGCCGGTGCAGGCGGCGACGATCAAATACGTGCAGACCCCGATCGGTCAGACCGACTTCCGCATCAGCACGTATTTCTCGGCGATCGGCGACAGCACCGCGGCGGCCGTGATCAATGCCGCACAGATCGCCTATGCCAAGCAGCATCTGTTCGATGCGCATCCCGAATTGCGCGGCCTGCCGATGCTGTCGGCGGCCTCGGCCTTCAAGACCGGCTTCGCCGGGCCGGACGATTACACCGACATTCCGCCCGGCCCGCTTTCGATCCGCAGCGCGGCCGATCTGTACACCTATCCCAACACGCTGACGGTGGTGAAGCTCGATGGCGCCGGCGTAAAGGCATGGCTGGAAAAATCCGCCGAGTACTTCAATCGCATTGATCCGGATGCCACGCAATCACAGCTACTGTTGAATCGCAAGTTCGCGAGCTACAACTTCGACGTATTGATGGGCGAGCCGCAGGATGGTTTCCATTACGACATCGATCTCGGCAAACCGGTGGAGCAGCGTATCGTCGATCTCGTGTTCCGCGGTAAGCCGCTCGACCCGCAGCAGCAATTTCTGGTGGTCACCAACAACTATCGCGCCGAAGGCGGCGGGCATTTCCCCGGCCTGGACGGCAGCAAGACGATATGGGCCGCACCGGACACCAATCGCGATGCGGTCGTGGATTACGTGCGCGCGCGCAAAACGCTGCACCGCTCCGATTTCGATGTGCATCCGTGGAAATTCGTGCCGCTGCACGCGAAAGCGCCGCTGACATTCGAATGTGCGGCAGGCAAACTCGACATCGCACGCGCGGCCGGCATCGATGATGTGACGCAGTCGGCCGGCAACGGCGATGGCACCGCAACTTGTTCGATCGATTTGTCGAAACGCTGATGCCGCGCACTTCGCCCGCACGCAAACGCCGTCCGCCCACACCGCTGGCGCGGCCGCGACAGCCGCTGCCGCCGCGGCGCGCTGTCACGCCGGATCACGTGCGGCCGGCGGATGCATCGGCTCGATCCACTCGCACGCTCGAATTCCTTTTGCAGATTTTGCCCGTGCAATGGCGCGGCAAGGCGCACGATTATCTGGTGCTGGTTCGAATGGACCGCCCGGTCGGCGCGCTGCTGCTGTTGTGGCCGACGTGGTGGGCGCTGTGGCTGGCGGCCGGCGACTTCCCACCGTGGAAACCCTTGCTGGTGTTCACCGCCGGCGTGTTCCTGATGCGCGCGGCCGGCTGCGCGATGAACGACTACGCCGACCGCAATCTCGATCCGCAGGTGCAGCGTACCGCGGGCCGTCCGCTCGCGGCCGGCCGCGTCACCCCGCGCGAAGCGCTGATCATCTTCGCCTTGTTGAGTCTGGTCGCGTTCGCGCTGGTGCTCGCTTTCACCAACACGCTCACCATAGAACTGTCGTTCGCGGGCGCGGCGCTGGCCGCGGTCTATCCCTTCACCAAGCGCTACACCTCGCTGCCGCAGGTGGTGCTGGGCGCGGCGTTCGGCTGGGGCATCCCGATGGCGTTCGCCGCGATTACCGATTCGCTGCCACCGATCGCCTGGCTGCTGTTCCTCGGCAACGTGCTGTTCTCGACGATCTACGACACCGAATACGCGATGGTCGATCGCGAGGAAGACATCAAGGCCGGTGCGCGGTCCACTGCGATCCTGTTCGGCGATGCGGACCTCGTCATCATCGGCGTGCTGATGTGCACCTTCATCGGCTGCATGGCGCTAGTCGGCACGCGCGCGCAACTGGATTCGCCGTACTGGACCGCGCTGGCGATCGCGACCGTGCTGTTCGCGCGGCAGCTCTGGATCATGCGCGACCGCGCACGCGATCGCTGCTTCGCCGCCTTCCGCAACAACAACTGGGTCGGCGGGGTGTTGTGGCTGGGGATGATGTTGTCGCTGGCGATGCGCTGATCAGCCGGGTGTCGGCGCGCGGGCCAGCGCCCAAACGTCCACGCGTTTCACCCCCGCGCGCTTCAGCACGCGCGCGCATTCGGCGAGGGTGGCGCCGGTGGTAAAGACATCATCCAGGATCGCGAGGTGCTGCGGCGGATCGTGATCGAAGTGCGCGACGAACGCGCCGCGCACGTTGCGGCGACGTTGCACGGCGGTGAGTTCGCTCTGCGCAGCGGTCGCACGGGTGCGCTGCAACGCGTCGCGCAGCAGCGGAACGTGCAGCGATTTCGACAAGGGCTTGGCGAGTTCCAGCGACTGGTTGTAGCCGCGCGATCGCAAACGCGCGCGATGCAACGGCACCGGCACGATCGCCTGCGGCAAATCCGATGGAGCGATCGATTCGCACCAGGCCTGCGCCAGCACGCGGCCCGCCGCGAGATCGCCGCCGAACTTGAAGCGCGCTTCCAACCGATCGAGCGGATATTCGTAGCGGAATGGCGCCCAAGCCGAATCCCACTGCGGCGCGCGGCGGGCGCAACGTCCGCACAGCGGCGCGGACAACTCCATCGGCAAGGCACAACGCGCGCAGCAGCGATCGTTGCGCGGCAGCTCCGACGCGCAGGCTTCGCACAAGCCGGTCCCGCGCGCACCGCGAACGCCGCACAGCAGGCAACGCGCCGGCCTCCAAGCACGCAGGCCGTCAACCGACCGCGCCGTTTTCAGGTTGACAGCCATCCGGCCTCCTTCGACACTGATCCGTCACTTTAACGGAGCGGCTGCGATGTCCGAAACGAAACTGCGGCATGACTGGCGCCGCGACGAACTGCTCGCGCTGTTCGCGCTGCCGTTCAACGACCTGCTCGCCCGCGCGCACGCGGTGCACCGCGCGCACCACGAGCCCAACGCGGTGCAGGTTTCGACGCTGCTCTCGATCAAGACCGGCGGCTGTCCCGAGGATTGCGCCTATTGTCCGCAGGCGGCGCGCTATCACACCGGCGTGCAGGCGGAAAAACTCATGGAACTGGATGCCGTGCTGGAACGCGCGCGTGCGGCGCGCGACGCCGGCGCCACGCGCTTCTGCATGGGCGCGGCGTGGCGTTCGCCGAAAGATCGCGACATCCCGAAAGTTGCGGCGATGATCCGCGAAGTGCGCGCGCTCGGCATGGAAACCTGCGCGACGCTGGGCATGTTGTCTTCGTCGCAGGCGCGAGCATTGAAGGATGCCGGGCTCGACTACTACAACCACAACCTCGACACCGCACCGGAGTTCTACGGCGAGATCATCCACACACGCGAATACCACGATCGCCTCGACACGCTGGAACACGTGCGCGCGGCCGGGATGAAAACCTGCTGCGGCGGCATCGTCGGTATGGGCGAATCGCGCGAGCAGCGCGCGGGTCTTTTGCAGACGCTCGCCAATTTGCCGGAGCATCCGCAATCCGTGCCGATCAACCGGCTGGTGCAGGTCGAAGGCACGCCGCTGCACGGGACCGCGTTGCTCGATCCATTGGAATTCGTGCGCACGATCGCGGTGGCGCGGATCGCGATGCCGAAATCGGTGGTGCGCCTTTCCGCCGGCCGCGCGGAAATGAGCGACGAATTGCAGGCGCTGTGTTTCTTCGCCGGCGCCAATTCGATCTTTTACGGCGAAAAGTTGCTGACCACCGGCAATCCGGATGTCGGGCACGACCGTGAATTGTTCGAGCGACTGGGATTGAAACCGATGCCCGTCGATCTCGTGCAAGAGGATCACCCGCACACGATGCATGCCGATATCGTCGAGCACTGCGACGCGGCGTGATCGCGCGGGTCATGCCTCGTCCCGACCTGCTGCACGCGCTGGGCGCGCGCACCGCACAGCGCGCGCATGAGGGATTATTGCGGCGGCTGCGCGTGGTCGAGCGGTCGCGCGGCGCGCATGTGGCAATCGGCGGGCGCGAACTGTTGAACTTCTGCAGCAACGACTATCTCGGCTTGGCGCAGCATCCGCAAATCGTCGCGGCGCTCAAACGCGCGGCGGACGAATACGGCGTCGGGGCCACCGCGGCCCATCTGGTCTGTGGGCACCATCGCGAGCACGCGATGCTGGAGGAAGAACTGGCCGACTGGACCGGTCGAGAGCGAGCGCTGCTGTTCTCCTCCGGCTGGCTCGCCAATTTCGGTGTGATGCAGGCGTTGCTCGATGACAAGACAATATGCGTGCAGGACAAGTTGAA
The DNA here is from genome assembly GCA_035253005.1 of Rhodanobacteraceae bacterium. Classification (GTDB taxonomy): domain Bacteria; phylum Pseudomonadota; class Gammaproteobacteria; order Xanthomonadales; family Rhodanobacteraceae; genus 66-474. The sequence goes on along the minus strand of DATFCO010000108.1, from coordinate 1,190 downwards.
TCACGCCAGTCTGCTGGATGCTGCGAAACTCGCCGGCTGCACGTTGAAGCGTTACCAACACGCCGGCGTCGACAGCGCGGCGCGGCAACTGGCGAGCGCGCAGGATGTTCCCGCATTGCTGGCGACGGATGGCGTGTTCAGCATGGACGGCGACATCGCGCCCTTGCGCGAACTGGCTTCGCTGTGCGCGCGCGAAGGCGCAACCTTGATGATCGATGACGCGCATGGATTGGGCGTGCTGGGCGAGGATGGCGCGGGCAGCGCGGTCGAAGCCGGACTGATGCAAGCCGAAGCGCCGGTATTGATGGCGACCTTGGGCAAGGCGCTGGGCTGCGCGGGCGCTTTCGTCGCGGGCAACAAAGACTTGATCGAAGGCCTGACGCAATTCGCGCGCACCTTCGTCTACACCACCGCGATGCCGCCTGCGCTGGCCGCCGCCGCACGTGCGGCCTTGCGGATCGCGCGTCAAGAAAATTGGCGGCGCGAAAAATTGCGGAAATTGATCGCACGCTTCCGCACCGGCGCAGAGAAACTCGAATTGCGGCTGACGGAATCTCGCACGCCGATCCAGCCGATCGTGCTGGGCGATTCCGCGCGCACGCTGCAGACCTCGGCGGCGTTGGAAACGCAAGGCATTCTGGTAACCGCCATCCGCCCGCCCACCGTGCCCAAGGACACGGCCCGCCTGCGCGTCACATTGTCCTCCGCGCAAGAAGAAGCGGATGTGGACACACTATTGGATGCCTTGTCCAAGACCGTGCGTGCGGAATGAGCGGCGATCTCCACATCGAAACCCGCGGCTGCGGCGATGTACATCTGGTCTTGCTGCACGGCTGGGCCATGTGCTCGGCGGTGTTCGCGCCGCTGGTCGACCGCCTGGAGGACCGATGCACCTTGCACCTCGTCGATCTGCCCGGCCACGGCCACTCGCGCGACCGCGCGGTTCCGATGACGCTCGATGCCTGTGCGAACGCGATCGCGCAAGCCACTCCGCCCGCGATCTGGCTGGGCTGGTCGCTGGGCGGATCGATCGCGCTGCACGCCGCGTTGAATTTCCGCGAGTCCGTGCAAGCGCTGTCGATGTTGTGCGCATCGCCGCGCTTCGTGCGCGGCGATGATTGGCCGCACGCGATCTCGAGCGAAATCCTGCAGCAGTTCGCCACCGATCTTCGCAGCGATTACCGCGGCAC
>DATFCO010000107.1:0-5959 GCA_035253005.1 Rhodanobacteraceae bacterium | reverse complement strand
TCCGAGATCGGCGCCGGTTTTCTTCACCATCAGGATCAGGTCGGCGAGATTTTCCGGATTGGACGGATCGGGATGGTGATGCGGGAAATTTCCGTCCACGTCGCAATACAGCGGGATCGCTTCGCAGCCGATCGCCTGGATAACCTGCGGCACCACGTTGCCGGCGATGCCGTTGCCGCAGTCCACCACGACCTTCAATGCGCGGCCGGTCTGGATGTCGGAGGCGATGCGCTGCACGTAGTCTTCCGCAACATCCAGTTGACGAAGCGAGCCGTGGCCTTCGACCAATCGCCTTTCGGCGATGCGCGCGTACAAACCCTGGATCGCATCCTCCGCCAGCGTTTCGCCACCCACCACGATCTTGAAGCCGTTGTAGTCGGGCGGGTTGTGGCTGCCGGTCACGGAGACGCACGAGCCGGTGTTCAAGTGAAAGCTGGCGAAATACGTGACCGGCGTGGGCGCCAGACCGATGTCGATCACGTCGATGCCGGCCGAGCGCAGGCCTTCGATCAACGCGCCGGCCATCTGCGGGCCGGACAAGCGGCCGTCCCGGCCTATGACTATTTCGGAAAGATTCTTGTCGTGCATCACGCTGCCGATGGCGCGGCCGATCGCGCGTGCAGTGTCTTCGGTGAGCGTTTTACCCACCACGCCGCGGATGTCGTAAGCGCGGAAGATGCCGCGGTCGACCACGCTCGGTTGTCGTGGCTTCTCGGCTGCTGGTGCGACAGCCGCAGGAGCAGTAGCCGGCGTTTCGATTTTTTTCGCAGGTGCCGCTTGCGCGATATCCGCCAGGCTCGGCTCCTCGGCGATGACGGCCGCCGAGCGTGCGCGGATGCGCGCGCGCGCAACGAACAAGGCGATGGCAAGAATCAACGCGAGCCCGGTGAGCACTGCCGCACCGATCAGCGATTGCGTGACCGGCAACCAGTACGCCGGCGCCGCCGCCGCGATGCGCAAGCGGCTGCGCGGCACCGGCGTGCCGGTGTCGCTGTCGGTGGACACTCCGCCATTGCCGCGCGTGGCCAGCAACAGGTCCCCGTTGCCGTCGCCTTCGCGCAAATCGAGGCGGCCTGCATCGACGGTGATGGCATCGAACGCCGAGCGGATCCCGGTGAACGGCATATCCACCACGGCGTAAGCCAGCGTCGCGCCGTGCTCGACGATCGGCTGCGCATACGAGACGATTTGCGGCGTGCGTGCGCGCACTTCCACCGGCGCGGCCGCGTTGGCGCCTTGCGCGCGCATCAACTGCGAAGCACGGGCATAACCGATCTGCTGCAGGTTGCCCTTCAGCACTTCATCCAGAGACGCGCTGTAGAACGCCGCGTCGCGTGCATCCGGCAGCAGCACGCGCAGCAATTGCGCGGCGTGTTCGCGCGAGGCGGGATCTCCGCCATCCAGCGCGGTGAGCAGGCGGGGATCGGCGAGCGCGCGATCGACTTCGGCGCGCTGCGCGGAAACCGCCGCCGTCACACGCGCCAGCGCCTGCGCCTTGTCCTGCGCGAGACTTTGTCCGGCGGCCGATTCGCGCGCGATCAACCAGGTTTGCCAGCCCATGAACAGCGCGAGCAACAGCAGCAACAACATCAGCGCGAAGGCGATGTCGGCGGCGACTTCGGCCGCCCCGCGATGACGGTTAAAACGCGCGCGCAGGCTGCCGAAGTTGGGTTTGCCGACCGTATTCATCCCCTGACCTTAACCTACGCCGGTGGATCCGAAGCCACCGGTACCACGCGCGCTGGGCGCGAAGTCATCGACCTTTCGCCAGCGTGCGCGCGCAACCGGCACGAACATCATCTGCGCGATGCGGTCGCCCGGTGCGATGGTAAAAGCAGCCCGGCCGCGATTCCAGCATGAAATCATCAATGGGCCTTGGTAGTCGGCATCGATCAAGCCGGTGAGATTGCCGAGCACCAGTCCGTGTTTGTGTCCCAGGCCCGAGCGCGGCAGGATCAGCGCGCACCAAGCCGGATCGTCGATGTGGATCGCAAGACCCGTCGGCACCAGCGCGCTCTCGCCCGGTTGCAACTCGAATGGATGTTCCGGCGCGGCGCGCAGGTCCATCGCCGCCGCACCCGGCGTGGCGTATTCGGGCAGGGGAATCGAATCGCCCAAGCGCGCGTCGAGGATCTTCAACTCGACTTCGAGTGAGCGCGCTTGCGGAGGCATGTCCATCAGCGGCGCTCGCGCTTTTTGCGGTAAAGCGCGGCGACGCGCCGGATCAGGGTCTCCGCCAGCTCGCGCTTGTTCGCGCGCGGCAGCGCTTCGTTTCCGCGGTTCCAGTACAGATGCAGCGCGTTGTCCTCGGTGTCGATGCCGCGGCCGGTGCCGACTTCGTTGGCCGCGATCACATCGGCCTTCTTGCGCGCGAGTTTGTCGCGCGCGTTGCGTTCGAGGTTTTCGGTTTCCGCGGCGAAGCCGACCACGAACGGCTTGCGTTTCAGCGCGGCGACTTCGGCCAGGATGTCCGGATTCTCGATCAGCTTCAGCGCCGGCGTGCCCGCGCCTTTCTTGATCTTATTGGCGCTGGTCTTCTGCGGCCGCCAATCCGCGACCGCCGCGGTGGCGATGAAGATGTCCGCGTCCGCGACTTCCGCCAGCACCGCATCGCGCATTTCGCGCGCGCTGCGCACGTCGATGCGATGGATATTCTGCGGTGTCGGCAACGACACCGGTCCCGCAATCAGCATGACCTCTGCGCCGGCGTCGCGCGCGGCCTCCGCGATCGCGAAACCCATCCTTCCGGAACTGCGATTGCCGAGAAAACGCACCGGATCGATGTCCTCGTAAGTCGGGCCGGCGTCGATTACGACTTTCATTCCGGCCAGTGCGCCACGGAGCTCTTCTGCCGTGGGGGGCGCTTTCCCGCGCGCATCACTTTGCAGTTGCGCCAGGGCGGCCACGATCGCTTGCGGCTCCATCAACCGGCCGGGACCGGATTCGCCTTCCGCCAGCGGGCCGTCGTCGGGACCCAGGACGGAAACGCCACGTGCGCGCAGGGTTTCGATGTTGGCTTGCGTTGCGGGATGCAACCACATGCGGTGGTTCATCGCCGGCGCAATGGCGAGCGGTGCTTCGGTCGCGAGGCACAACGTGGTAAGCAGGTCATCGGCGAAACCATGCGCCAGTTTCGCGATCACGTCCGCGGAGGCCGGCGCGATCAGCACGCGCTGCGCCCAGCGCGCCAGCTCCAGATGACCCATGCCCATCTCGGCATTTTCGTCCCACAAATCCGAACGCACGGCATTGCCCGACAGCGCCTGAAAGGTCAGGGGCGTGACGAAGCGCGCGGCATTCGCGGTCAACACCACGCGCACCTCCGCGCTGGAATCGCGCAGGCGGCGCGTCAGTTCGCAGGCCTTGTACGCCGCGATGCCGCCGGAGACGCCCAGCAGGATGCGGCGCTGATTCAAGACACGCTGATCCGGAGCGGAGAGGCCCATGTCGGCAACGGCTGACGTCGAGGAGTGACGCAAGCTTACCGGATTCGCCCCGCTGCTCTGCTGCCCGGCCGCCGCGCGACGCGCAATTCTTGACGCATTCGACTTTCGGGAGCTCCGCGCATGACCATCAAGGATTGGCCCATCGACGAACGCCCGCGCGAAAAGCTGCTCGCGCAAGGCGCGCAGACGCTTTCCGCCGCGGAGCTGATCGCCGTGCTGCTGGGGAACGGCACGCGGGGGCGCAGCGCGGTCGAACTGGGGCGCGCGCTGCTGGCCGAAGCCGGCGGAGTGAACGCCCTGCTGGCGCGTGATGTGATCCGCATTCCCGGTCTAGGCCCCGCCAAGCGCGCCCGTTTGAGCGCGGCGCTGGAACTGGCGCGACGCGCGCTGGGCGAGGAATTGCAGCAGCTCCCCGCGTTGACCAGTCCGCGTGACAGCGCGGCCTATCTGCGCGCGCGCTTGGCGCACTTACCCTACGAGGTATTCGCCTGCCTGTATCTCGACAACCGCCATCGCGTGCTAGGTTTTGCGGAATTGTTTCGCGGTACCACCGACGGCGCGTCGGTGCATCCCCGCGAGGTGGTTCGCGAGTGCATCGCCCGCAACGCGGCGGCGGTGATCCTGGCGCACAATCATCCCAGCGGTGTTGCCGAACCTTCGGCCGCCGATCGCGCCATCACCCGCGAGCTGCGCGACGCACTGGCACTGGTCGGCGTGCGGGTGCTGGACCATTTCGTGATCGGAGCGGGCGAGCCGACGTCCATGGCGGCGCGTGGGATGCTCTGAGCGCCGCTGCCGCCGCCCAATCCGTCGTTTATGCACATGGCCGCTCGATGGGCACTTGGGCTGCGCTGTTGTCAAAAACTCGCGAAGCGCTTTGTAACTGCCTACCGGTCAAGATAAAAACTTTGTGACCGACGTGTGAATGCGGCTTGCAGCGCGTTGCAGGATCAAGGCAGCGCGGGCTTTCCCACACAGTTATCCACAACAAAGTCCGCAGCCGATATCTGCATGTACGCCGGCGACTCCGGAACCCGGCTGTGCTCGCAGGTTCCCTGACGAGACGTCAAACCCAAAGCTCAATGCGTTTCTGCCGCGATGCAGTTTTCGCGTTCGGTGGGTTAGCATGATCGACTCCCCTGAATGCCAGACTCCGTGAAAGAGATCCTGCGCGACCTGTTGCTGAAAGCCGCCGACACGCTGCACGGGCGCGGCGAGCTGGTATTGAGCAGCCAGCCCGACTTCGTGATCGAACGCACCCGCAATCCGGAGCACGGCGACTTCGCCAGCAACATAGCCATGACGTTGGCGAAGACGCAGCAGCGCAATCCACGCGAGCTGGCGCAGGCGCTGGCGGGCGCATTGCCGGAAAGCCCGGCGGTCGAAAAAGTCGAGATCGCCGGTCCCGGCTTCATCAATTTCTTCCTGACCCGCCACGCCTATCACGACGAACTGCGCCGTGTGTTCCACGAAGGCGGCGATTACGGCCGCAGCGGCAAGGGCGCGCACAAGATTGTCGGCGTGGAATTCGTCTCGGCTAATCCGACGGGGCCCTTGCACGTGGGCCACGGCCGCGCGGCGGCGATTGGAGACACGATCTGCCGGCTGCTGGATGCCACCGGTTGGAACGTCACGCGCGAGTTCTACTACAACGACGCGGGCGCGCAGATCGCCAATCTCGCGCTGTCCGTGCAGGCGCGTTGCAAAGGCATCGAACCGGACGATCCGCGCTGGCCGCAAGACGGCTATCGCGGCGAATACATCCGCGAGATCGCCCGCGCCTACATGGCGCGCGAGACCGCCGGCCGCGACCAGAGCGCCTACGACACCGCGCCGGTGGCAAAGGGCGATCCCGATGATCCGGAAGCAATCCGCAGCTTCGCCGTGAACTGGCTACGGCACGAGCAGGATCAGGATCTGCGCGCCTTCGGCGTGGAATTCGATGTGTACTACCTCGAGTCCTCGTTGTACGCCGACGGCAAGCTGGAAAACGTGGTCAAGCGGATCATGGACGAAGGCCACGCCTACGAATCGGAAGGCGCGCTGTGGCTGAAGACCACCGATTTCGGCGACGACAAGGACCGCGTGATGCGCAAGTCCGACGGTACTTGGACGTATTTCGTGCCGGACATCGCCTATCACTACAGCAAGTGGCAGCGCGGCTACAAGCGTGCGATCACGGAACTCGGCGCCGATCACCACGGTTCGCTGGCGCGCGTGCGCGCGGGCCTGCAGGCGCTGGATGTCGGCATCCCGAAAGGCTGGCCGGAATACGTGCTGCACCAGATGGTGACGGTGACGCGCGGCGGCGAGGAGGTGAAGATCTCCAAGCGCGCCGGCGGCTATCTGACGTTGCGCGACCTGATCGACGAGGTCGGCCGTGACGCCACGCGCTATTTCCTGATCTGCCGCAAGAGCGATTCGCAACTGGTGTTCGACATCGATCTGGCACGCGCGCAGAGTCTGGACAACCCGGTGTACTACATCCAGTACGCTCACGCGCGCATCTGCAG
>DATFCO010000106.1:0-6210 GCA_035253005.1 Rhodanobacteraceae bacterium | reverse complement strand
GTGGTCGGCCGCGAAGCGCGCGCGCAGATGCTGGACGAGTACGGGCGATTGCCGGACGTGCTCACCGCGTGCGTCGGCGGCGGTTCCAACGCGATCGGTCTGTTTCACGCGTTTCTCAATGATCGCGATGTGCGCATCGTCGGCGCGGAAGCCGCGGGCGAGGGTCTGGCGAGCGGACATCACGCGGCGTCGCTCGCGGCAGGCCGCCCCGGTGTGCTCCACGGCAATCGCACCTATGTGCTCTGCGACGAGGACGGACAAATTACAGAAACGCATTCGGTATCGGCCGGACTGGATTATCCCGGCGTCGGTCCCGAGCACGCATTCCTGAAAGACAGCGGGCGTGCGGAGTACGTCGGCGTCACCGACGACGAAGCGCTGCAAGCGTTTCACTTGCTCGCGAAAACCGAAGGCATTCTCGCCGCGCTGGAATCCAGCCACGCGGTCGCGCAGGCCATTAAGCTGGCGCACGAGTATCCCAAAGACGCGTTGATCCTGTGCAACTTGTCGGGACGCGGTGACAAGGACGTGCATACGATCGCAGCGCGCGAGCAAATCGCGTTATGAATTCGGGACTCGGGACTCGGAACTCGGGACTCGGCGATAGAATTGGCCGGTGCTTTGTCGAACTTCGGACGGAGGATCGCACTGCACTCATTCCCTTTGTCACCGCGGGCGATCCGCTGCCGGAAGCAACGGTCGATGTGATGCACGCGCTGGTGGAGGCCGGTGCCGATGCGATCGAACTGGGCGTGCCGTTTTCCGATCCAATGGCCGATGGCCCGGTGATCCAGCACGCTAGCGAACGCGCGCTGACAAGACACGTCGGTATCGCGCAAATTCTGCAATGGGTGCGTGCGTTCCGCGAGCGCGATGCGCACACGCCCGTCGTGTTGATGGGTTACTTGAATCCGATCGAGATCCACGGAATCGAAAAGTTCGCGCGCGAGGCGAGCGAAGCCGGCGTCGATGGCGTGCTGATCGTGGATTGTCCGATCGAAGAAAATGCAACGCTGCAACCGCTGCGAGATGCCGGCTTGCGACGCATTCTGCTCGCGGCACCGACTACTTCCGAATCGCGTTTGCAACAGATCGCCGCAACGGCGGAAGGTTATCTGTATTACGTCTCCTTCGCGGGCATTACCGGTGCCGCGCGCTTGCGGATCGACGAAGTCGAATCACGCGTGCGCACGCTGAAGAAAATTTGCGCTGTGCCGGTCGCGGTTGGTTTCGGCATCAAGGACGCGGACGGCGCGGTGCGCATCGGTGCGTTCGCCGATGCGGTCGTGATCGGTTCGGCGCTGGTCGAACGGCTGGCTGGCAGCGCGGACGCAAACGAGGTCTGCGGCCGTGTGCGCGAATTCCTGGCGCCGATCCGTACGGCGCTGGATGCGCGCCAGACCTGATCGGCTGCTATCCTTCGCGTCTCCTGATTTGCGTCTTCGCCCATGACCTGGCTGCAGAAACTGATGACCCCGCGCATCCGCACCGAGAACTCCGGCGGCAAGGGCAAGGTGCCGGAAGGCGTGTGGGAAAAATGCACGGGCTGCGGCGCGGTGCTGTACAAGCCGGAGCTGGAGCGCAATCTGATGGTGTGCCCCAAGTGCGGTCATCATCACGCGATCGGCGCGCGCGCGCGGCTGGCTTCGTTTCTCGATGAGAACAGCGTCACCGAACTCGACGAGAACATGCAGCCGGTCGATGCGCTGAAGTTCAAGGATTCGAAGAAATACCGCGACCGTGTCGCCGCCGCGCAGAAGGTCACCGGCGAGAAGGACGCACTGGTTTCGGTGCGCGGCACGCTGAAATCTATGCCATTGGCCGCGTGCGCGTTCGAGTTCGCGTTCATGGGCGGCTCGATGGGTTCGGTGGTGGGGGAGAAGTTCACGCGCGCAGCGGAACTGGCGCTGGCCGAGAAAATGCCGCTGGTGTGTTTTTCCGCCACCGGCGGCGCACGCATGCAGGAAGGCTTGTTGTCGCTGATGCAGATGGCGAAAACCTCCGCTGCACTGGCGCGCTTGCGCGAAGCCGGTCTGCCCTACGTCAGCGTGCTTACCAATCCCACTACTGGCGGCGTATCCGCCAGCCTGGGCCTGCTCGGCGACATCAATATCGGCGAACCGAAGGCGCTGATCGGCTTTGCCGGTCCGCGCGTGATCGAACAGACCGTGCGCGAAACCCTGCCGGAAGGTTTCCAGCGTTCCGAATTCCTGCTCGAACACGGGGCGATCGACATGATCGTCGACCGCCGCCAGATGCGCGACACCATCGCCGACCTGCTGGCGATTCTGATGAAGCAGCCAAAAGCGGCCTGAGCGAGTTGGCTTATGGCCAGTCGTGGCCGATTACGAATATCCCGATGAACCACACCCACGGGATGCTTGGCAGCAGAAGGAATTGCAGCACATCGGCCACCGTACAGCCACTCCGCGCATACATGGCCGAAAAATCCAGACCCAAGGCAAGGATCAGCAGCCCGGTGAAAACAACAAACATTGCTACGCTGAACAACGATTGCGCGTCGGTCCACGGCGCAATGCCAACGGCAAAGGCGATCGCGGCCAGAACTGCCAAACCTGGAAGTGTCATGAGCAATTGTGCTTTGTCGCGGAATACTACCGCAGCTACTACGTAGCCCGCGGAAGCGCCGACGGATGCCCAGAGCGCCCATCCCATCTGGCCAATCGCAAAGCTTTGGTATTCACTGAGCATCGATGACTCCAATGGCCGGCGGAGCATCGCGATGCACATCGCGCCACATAAGCATGTTGCCAAGCTGCAATTCCTTGTCGATATCGAAGCCGCAGCGCCCGTTGAACTCGCGTGGGTTCTCGTAAGTGCCAAACAGCATGTCCCACCAGGTGATGTCGCCATAGTTGTTGCGGTGGCGGCCGTATTGGTGATGGATGCGGTGCATCTCCGGACGCTGAAAGAATTAGCCCATCCAGCGTGGCGTACGCACGTTGGTGTGATAGACGAATTCGCCAAAGGCGGTGAGTGCCGTGTACATGGCTCCGGCTGCGGGTGAGAGCCCCAGGACGGCAAACAACAACATGCTGCCGATAATCGAGTCGATCGCCATTTCCACCGGATGCTTGTAGAACGAGGTGATCACCTCGATGCGTTGGGCACTGTGGTGAATTTGGTGGAACAAGCGCCAGAGCAGGTCTGATTCATGCCGCCACCGGTGCCACCAATAGAAAACCAACGTGGCAATGAAGTAGGCGATCGACGCTCCTGCCCAATCGGGGATCCCATTCGCACCCAGATGCAACAGACTGGCCGCTTGCAACCAGCGGTTCCAGGCGACGCCCGCAAGCAGCACGACGCCCAGTTGCGCGAGATTGATCGCGACGACACGCACGGCCCAACCGGGAACGTGAGGCAACCGCCATCCGGGCCGGCGCCTTTCGAGCACGAAACAAAGAACGAACACTGCGAAAATGATCGGAATCATGGGTGGGCAATCCGGTTGTGAGCGGTTGGCGGCGAGGCCGGCTCGCTTTGCGTGCGTCGAAGCGTTCGATTGAAGAACGCGAGAATCCTGCGACGATATTCGTCGCCCGCAAACCGCTGCAAATCGACGTGGTCTGCGCCCGACACCAACCACAATTGCTTCGGCTGCCGCGCGGCTGCATACATGGCGAGCGTCTCCCGAGGCGGCGTGTAGCGGTCGCTCTCGCCGCCGATCAGCAGCAGCGGCGCATCGACCTTCGCGATGTGCGAGATCGGGCGAAGTTGTTCTGTGCGCATTCCCGTGTTCAGTGCCATCCAGCGCAGCAAAACGGGAGACAGCGCATGACCGAGCGGACCCAGGTACCGCGTCATGCGGTGATCGAGCGCCAGATCGATCGACGGATACACCTGCTCGAGCACCACTGCATTGACGTGGAGCGGCGGCGAGGCCAACAGAAAGGCAGCACCGCCCATCGATGTTCCGATGACGCCGATTCGCTCTCGGGGCGCGCGCTTTTTCAGGTAGGCCAGTGCTGCTGCTACGTCGCGGCTTTCGCGGTAGCCGAAGGTAATTCGATCGCCGCCGCTCTCACCATGCGCGCGAAAATCGAACGCAAGTACCGTGTAACCGGCTTGGTGCAGGAACCGGGCTCGGCCGATCTCCATCAACCGGCTGGCGCGCACCCCGTGCAGCAGGAGTATCGCCCCGGCGCCGCGCCGGCCGGGGATGTACCAGCCGCGAAGCATGAAGCCGGGTTCGCTAAAGAAACTGACGTTTTCGATAGGCAGATCGGCAGGGCCGACGCCCACCCGTGTATGTGACGGGTAAGTGATCAACATCGGCACCGCCCACCAGACGAGCGCCACGATCGCGAGCGCGATTGCACCCGCGAATACGAAACGGCGACAGCGCTGCGTTGAATCGGACATGGCGACCTCGCTGGCCGCACATTGGACCAAACGGAAACGGCAGACAACGGGCACATGCCTGACGGATACTGCGCGACACGTGCGGTATCACCACGCGATACTTTGGAGCGCCCATGGCAGATTCCACCCTGATCGTGCAGGGAATCCGCGCCGCTTTGCGCGAGCGCGGCATGAGTTATCGCGAACTCGCAGCGTTGCTTGGGCTGAGCGAAGCCACGATCAAGCGCAATCTGACGCGCGGCGATTTCGATCTGGAGCGCCTGGACCGGATTTGCGGTGTTCTGGAAGCGTCGCTGCAGGAACTGCTCGACAGGGCATCGAAACCGGATCGCCTGACGCAGCTGAGCGCAGCGCAGGAACAGGAGCTGGTACGCGATCCGAAGCTGCTGCTGGTTACGTATCTTCTGGTCAACGATTGGCGTATTGCCGACATCATCGAAACCTTCGATCTAGATGAGAACGCGCTCGTCGGCATTCTGCTGGAACTGGATCGCCTCAAGGTCATCGATTTCCGGCCGCCCGATCGCGTTCGCAAGCTGACTTCACGCAACTTCGGCTGGCGCCGAGACGGTCCGGTGCACGCGTTTTTCGTGGAGCGGGTGGCGCCGGAATTCCTTCGCGCCAATGGAGACGGGGATTCATTCCACTTCGCCGGCGGCACATTGAGCGTGGCCTCGCGTGCGCGCGTTGTCCGAGCGCTGGATCAGCTCGCACGCGAGTTCGAAGAACTGGCCCGGAACGATGCACGCCTGCCGCTCGCGGCACGCGATGGATGTAGCGTACTGCTCGTGCTGCGCCGCTGGGAATTTTCGGAATTCACCCGGTTGCGCAGGCGCAGGTAACGTCGCTCATGGCAGATCGCACCCTCGAACAATGGCTGGATTATCAGCAGCGCGTGCACGCGCGCGGGATCGATCTCGGGTTGGACCGTGTGCGCGAGGTGTGGCGGCGCATGGGTACGCCGCGGATAGCGCGCGCGGTGATCACGATCGGCGGTACCAACGGCAAGGGCTCGACGGTCGCGTTTCTGCAAGCGATGCTGCGCGCCGGCCGCATGCGTGTGGGCGCGTACACCTCGCCTCATGTCCTGCGTTACAACGAACGCGTGAAGATCGATGGCGAGGAAGCGGCCGACGAAGCGCTGATCGCCGCCTTCGAGCGCATCGAGACTGCGCGCGGCGCCGATCGTGCGGATGCCATTCCGCTCACCTATTTCGAATTCGGCACGTTGGCCGCGTTCGACATCTTCTCGCGCGCGAATTTGGATGTCGCATTGCTGGAAGTGGGCCTGGGCGGGCGGCTGGATGCGGTGAACCTCATCGACGCCGACGCGGCGATCGTCACCACGGTCGATCTGGATCACATGGAATGGCTGGGCAACGACCGCGAAAGTATCGGCCGCGAGAAGGCTGGCATCTTTCGCGCCGGCAAACCGGCAATCGTCGGCGAAAGCGATCCGCCGCGAAGCCTGATCGACGCAGCACATCGCATCGACGCCGATTTGCGCGTGCTGGGGCGCGATTTCGACTGGATACCGCAGATCGACGCGATGACGTGGCGACGCATCAAGGGTGGCCGGGGCGACCAGTTCGCCGGAGATGACGAAGCCCGTTACACGGTCAGCGGAGGACTCGCGCTCGCCGGCACGTTCCAGTACGACAACGCCGCCGCAGCGATCGCTGCGCTGGATGCCCTGGGCGACAGAGTCGAGTGGGATCCGCGCACCATCACCATCGACCGGTTCGGAAGTGAACAAGTCTTTCTTCCGGGACGGCTGCAGAAAATTGCCGATGCGCCGCAAGTGATCGTGGATGTCGCGCACAA
>DATFCO010000105.1:0-3130 GCA_035253005.1 Rhodanobacteraceae bacterium | reverse complement strand
TCGCGAACTTTCTCGGCGGCTTTGCGCTTGGCGCGTTCCCAGGCGTCGCCGCCCAGCGAATGCAGCGGCGCCAGTTCCGGCGCAGTGCCGGAATAGCGGCTGACCAATGACAACTGCGCGACTGGCACGTACAACTTGTCGCCCTTGGCATATTCGATCGCGAGGAATTCGCCGGGGCTGCCGCCCGCATCCAGCGTGATCAAACCGAGATAGCGGCCGACGCCATGATCGACGTGCACGATCGGTGCGCCGATCGCCAGTTCCGAAAGATCGCGCACGATCGCTTCGGGATCGCGCTCGCTGATCCGCCGTCGCCTGTCCGAGCGCGCGCGTTCGCCGATCAGTTCGCGCTCGGTGAAGAGCGCAATGTGCGATTGTTCGAGGACGAAACCGCGTTCTAGCGGAGCAATGGTGATGGCGAATTCTGTTTCCGGTCGAACGAACGCTTGCCAGTTCGTTATCACCTCCGGCCGCAATTCAGATGCGGCGAGTTGATCCAGCAGCGCCTCGCGCCGCCCGGCCGAATCCGCTGCGATCAGCACGCGCTGCTCTGGATTCGCATCGCGGTATTCGCGCAACTTCTGCGCGAACGTGGCGTGCCGGTGATCGCCGCGCAAATCGGGAGCGATGCGCATGCCTGTATCCGCCGCGCGCGGATCGTTTGAGTCAAGATCGATGCGCAACACCTGGTTCAACTGCTCGCGCAAGCCTTGCGGCGGCAGGTATAACTCCATCGGCGGCAGGATCGGACGCTCGACATCGTGCGCGCGCTGGTCGTGGCGCTCGTCGACCTGCGCCCAGAAGTGTTCGGAAGATTCCAGCGCGCCTTCGCCGACCACGAATAGCGCGCCTTCGTGCAGATAATCGAACAGCGTTTCGGTGTTTTCGAAGAACAGCGGCAGGTAATACTCGACACCCGCGGGCGTCACGCCCGCTTTCATGTCCTGATACAGCGCGCAGCGGCGCACGTCGATCGGAAAACGCTCGCGCAGGCGCTCGCGGAAGGTCTTCGTCGCTTCGTCAGTCAGCGGGAATTCGCGCGCGGGCAATAGTTCGACCGCGTCGACCTGCTGCAATGAGCGCTGGGTTTCCGGATCGAAGCTGCGGATCGAATCGATCTCGTCGTCGAGCAACTCGATGCGGTACGGCTCGCGCGTGCCCATCGGAAAGATGTCGATCAGCGCGCCGCGCACGGCGAAGTCGCCGGGCTCGTTCACTTGCGGCACGTTGCGATAGCCACAGGCTTCCAGCCGCCGCTGTTCATCGGCGAGATCGAACCTCTGTCCGCGCGCGATCGACAGACCGGAGCCCGCGATATGCGTGCGCGGCGCGAGACGCTGCATCAGTGTCGCGACCGGCACCACCAGTACGCCGCGGCGGACGCTCGGCAAGCGGTACAACGTCGCGATGCGCTGCGAAACGATGTCCGGATGCGGTCCGAACAAATCGTAGGGCAGGGTCTCCCAATCCGGAAAATGCAGCACCGGCAGGTCGCCCGCGAAAGCCGCAAGCTCGTCTTCCAGCGCGCGCGCGCCGTGCGTGTCGCGCGTCACCGCCACCACGACGCCTTCGTGTGCGCGCGCGGTTTCGCATAGCAGCAACGCGAATGAAGAACCCGCGGGCGTGGCCCAGGTTTTGCGCAGATTGGCGCTGCGCGGCAGCGGAGGCAGAGAAATCGAAGCAGTCATCGTGTTCGTGCAATACGCAACACTGCCGGACGCACATTGCGGCCAGCAGAAGCCGCATATTTTAGCGCAGCCTGTATCGTTAAACTTGCAAAAACCGCACGAGGAAACCGAATGTCCGCATCCACGGAACAGCCGCATTCGCTGCGCGCGATCCTGTTGGCGCTGGGCGCCAACTTCGCAATCTTCCTGACCAAGCTCGCGACCGCGCTGATCACGGGCTCGGGCTCGATGGCGGCGGAAGCGGTGCATTCGCTCGCCGATTGCGGCAATCAATGCCTGTTGCTGCTCGGCATGCGGCAGTCGCGGCGGCCACCCTCGGTGGAACATCCACTGGGCGAGGGCAATGCGCTGTACTTCTGGTCTTTCCTCGTCGCGATGCTGTTGTTCTCGGTCGGCGGCATGTATTCGATTTACGAAGGCATCCACAAATTCCGGTATCCGGAGCCGCTGCGCTGGGCCTGGGTGGCGATCCTGGTGCTGGTCTTCGCCATCTGCGCGGAATCGGTGTCGTTGTGGGGCGCGCTGCGCGAGATCAACAAGGCACGCGCCGGGATGCCGCTGTGGCGCTGGTTTCGTGTCAGCCGTTCCAGCGAATTGCTGGTGATCTTCGGTGAAGACCTGGCTGCGCTGCTGGGATTGTCATTCGCGTTGATCGCGGTCAGCGCAACCATCATTACCGGCAATCCGGTATTCGACGCGATCGGTTCGCTGGTGATCGGCGCCTTGCTGGTGGTGGTCGCCGTAGCAGTGGCGAACGAGGTCAAAAGTCTGCTGGTCGGCTCGAGCGCGGAACCGGCCGTGCGGCGTCAATTGCGTGAGTTCCTGGAGGGCCATTCCGAAATTTCCAAGCTCTATCACATGATCACGCTGCAACTCGGCCACGACATCATGCTCGCGACCAAGGCGCGCATGAAAGTCAGCGACGAAAACGGCAGCGCCAACGATTTGATCAATGCCGTCAACCGCGTCGAATGCGAACTGAAAGAGAAATTTCCGGCGGTGCGCTGGAGTTTCTTCGAGGCGGATGTGAAGGACTAGGGGCTGGGGGCGAGCAGCGGGGGCGCAAAAATCGGCCACTGGCACCGGATTAAGCACGACGACAAGAAGCAGAAAGCTTTCGCGCGTTGGGAGCTTGCGACGCCGGTCGGTTTTGGCGCCCTCGATACTAATCCCCCATCCCCCGCTTCAATGAACCCCGATCACTCCCACTCCCACGCCGAAGCTGACGTGCGGTTTCGTCATCTCATCCGGGGTCCAGCGGTGCGATTGCTCGACCGCTACCTGCGGAAACACGTAGTCGACTTCGCCGACCTTGCCGGTGCGCGTGCCTTCGATGCGTCCTCGCAACGTCATCGGCGCGCCGTCCGGATAATCCATGCTTTCGACGTAGCCCGGCATCAGCGCGATGAAACGTCCGCCCGCTGTCTGGTCGAGCCGCGGAC
>DATFCO010000104.1:0-7862 GCA_035253005.1 Rhodanobacteraceae bacterium | reverse complement strand
GTTGATCGCGCCCATGATCGAGCTGATGCCCATCAGGTGGATCGAGAACACCATGAAGGCGACGTCGTCGCCGCCCTGCAGCACCAGCGGCGGATACATCGTCCAGCCCGCGGCCGGCGCGCCGCCCGGCATGAAGAACGTCGACAGCAGCAGGATGAAGGCGAACGGCAGGATCCAGAACGACAGGTTGTTCATGCGCGGCAGCGCCATGTCCGGCGCGCCGACCATCATCGGGATCATCCAGTTCGCGAGGCCCACGAAGGCCGGCATGATCGCGCCGAAGATCATCACCAGCGCGTGCATCGTGGTCAGTTCATTGAAGAAGTACGGCTGCATCAACTGCATGCCGGGCTTGAACAGCTCCGCGCGGATGCCCATCGCGAACAGGCCGCCGATGAAGAACATCGTCAGCGAGAAGATCAGATACAGCGTGCCGATGTCCTTGTGGTTGGTGGACATCACCCAGCGATGGATGAAGCCTTCCTTGTGCTCGGCGTGATGATCGTCGTGAAGGACCGCGTCGTGTGCCATTTTGTTGAACCTCATCGCTCCGTTGAGCGTGTTTATTTGTGCGATCGTCCCTGATCAGTGTTTGTGCGATCTTCCATGATCGCCGCAACAACCCAGCAAACGTCGCGCCGTAAGGCCTTCGCTTTGCCCATCTCCAGAAGCAGACGTCCATGTGCGCGAATTTGTTTTTGCGATCATCCCTGATCGCGAAGATCAAACAGCGGACATCCTGTCCGCACTTTTCAAAAAGCAAGCACGCTCCGAACTAGTGTTGAGCCAACGTGTTCGATGCCGATGCACCCGCCTGCGCGGTACGCGCGGCCTTGTCCACCGCGCCCTGCGCTTCCTGCGCCGCCAGCCAGGATTCGAACTGCGCTTTCGGCACCACGTTCACCACGATCGGCATGAAGCCGTGATCTTGGCCGCACAGCACGTGGCACTGGCCGCGATAAATACCGGGTTGATCCACTTTCACCCAGACGTCGTTGACGATCCCGGGGATCGCGTCCTTCTTGATGCCGAAGGGAGGAATCCAGAAACCGTGGATCACGTCGCCGCCGGTCACGACGAAGCGCACCCGCACGCCGGCCGGAATCACCAGCGGCTTGTCGACGTTCAACAGGTAATCCTTGAAGCCGTGATCCGAAACGCTTTCCGGATCGAGCCCCGATCCGGTCTGCCGGATGCGGTTGCTGTCGGCGGCAAGCTTGGACATGTAGCCGACCTTGCTGACCTGCTTGCCGAAGTAATCGACGTAGTCATAGCGCCACTTCCACTGGTAACCGGTGACCTTGATGGTCATGTCCGAACCGGTGGTGTCGTATTCGTCCATCAGGATGCGCGTGGCGGGCGTGGCCAGCGCGATCAGGATCAGCACCGGCACTAGCGTCCAGAGGAATTCCAGTTTGGTGTTGTGGCTCCAATTGGCCGGCACCGCGCCGCGCGATTTACGGAAGCGGAACATCGCGATGATCATCGCGCCGAACACCACCACGCCGATGCCCACGCAGACCCAGAACGCGGCCATGTGCAGCGCGTAGATTTCGCGCGATTCGGACGTGACGCCGGGGGTGAGGTTCAACTGCCACGGCACCGGGTTGGCCAACGCCGATGCCGACGCCGCCAGCGCGAGGATCGCAACGCTCGTCCGCCGCAGGAACTTGGAAATTCTCATCAGCTACCCCGAGGGTTTGTTTTTGCGATCGTCCCTGATCGCGAAGATCAAAAAGCAGGCATCCATGCCTGCACTTTTCATAATTTTGCGATCATCCCTGATCGCGATTTCTTGTTTCCGTCACTCCGGCCAGCGCCGATTTCAATTCTTCCGACAGTTCCAGGCGCTCGTCGTCGCCGAGGAAAGCGCCCACTTCGCGCTCGCGCCCGGAGGCGGCGAGCAATACGTGCCGGTGTCCGCCCCAGTCGCGCAGGTGCACGCGCACCCATGCGCTGGGAAAAGCCACCGCTGCCGCACGTGACGGCAACGATTCCACCCGCACGCTGCGTGCATCCAGCGTGATCCGCTCGCCGCGATCGCCCGCGCGCCACGCCAACACGAACGCCACCGCCACGCAAGGCACTTCCAGCAGCGCGAACAGCGGCGCGAACACGTTGCCCTGCCACGCCGCCAGCAATGCCGTCAGCATGGCCGCCGCTGCCAGAGCGCCGATCGCCTTGCGCAGTTCATCGCGGCTGAGCGCCCGGTTGGGGGCGAGCAGCCAAGTGAACTGCCGGGCATCGGCACCCGCCGGCACGCGCTGAATCATCGTTGCGGAATTCCGTTTCGCAGCGCCTTGAAACCCGTCAATGATAAGGCCCCGCCGCCGCTGCGGGCAAGGAAAGCGCGTTTTCCCTCTCCCGCTTGCGGGAGAGGGTGGCGCGCAGCGCCGGGTGAGGGGAACACTTGCGAATAGATCATCGGCTGCGAGCTTGGCCCCCTCCGGCACGCCCTCTACAATATCCAGCTTTGCATTCTTCGCCGCGCCTGATGGCCGACATCCTCTCTCCCGAGCTGCCTTCATCGGCCGATCCGCTGCGCGCGGGCATCACCGCCGCGTGGAGCGTGGACGAGACACAGGCGATAAGCGCCCTGCTCGCGCAGGCCGAATTGCCGGCCGCGCAACGCGAACTGGTGCTGGCGCAGGCTTCGGAACTGGTCGCCCGCGTGCGCGCCAAGGCTTCGGATCAAAGCGCGGTCGAATCCTTCATGCGCCAGTACGACCTCTCAAGCGAGGAAGGCGTGCTGTTGATGTGCGTGGCCGAAGCGCTGCTGCGCATTCCCGATCGCCACACCACCGACAAGCTGATCCGCGACAAGCTGGGCGAGGCGGACTGGAAGAAGCATCTGGGCGAGAGCGATTCGCTGTTCGTCAATGCTTCGACCTGGGGATTGATGCTGACCGGCCATTTCGTCAATCTGGCCGAGAGCACACGCCGCGACGCGGCCGGCGCATTCAAGCGCCTGATCGCGCGCGCGGGCGAACCGGTGATTCGCCTCGCCGTGCGGCGCGCGATGCGCATCATGGGCCACCAGTTCGTGATGGGCCGCTCGATCGAGGAAGCGCTGGATCGTTCCGCCAAAGGCGACAACGCGCGCTACCGCTATTCCTACGACATGCTGGGGGAGGCCGCGCTGACCGCGCCGGATGCCAAGCGTTATTTCAAGGCGTACGCGGATGCGATCGCCGCATTGGGCCAACGCGGGCCGTGGCGGGATGTGGTCGACGCGCCTTCGATCTCGGTGAAACTGTCGGCGCTGCATCCGCGCTACGAAGTCGCCAAGCGCGAACGCGTCTACGCAGAACTCATTCCTCTGGTGTTGCAGCTCGCGCAACTCGCCAAGCAGAACGGCATCGCGATGACGATCGACGCCGAAGAAGCCGATCGTCTTGAATTGTCGCTGGATGTGATCGGCGCGGTGTTCGCGCACGAATCGCTGGCCGGATGGAACGGCTTCGGCCTGGCGGTGCAGGCGTACCAGAAGCGCGCGCCGTTCGTGATCGATTGGCTGGCCGCGACGGCGAAGCAGGCCAACCGCCGCTGGTGCGTGCGGCTGGTGAAAGGCGCGTACTGGGATTCCGAAATCAAGCGCGCGCAGGAGCTGGGTCTTTCCTGCTATCCGGTGTTCACGCGCAAACCCAATACCGACGTGTCGTACCTCGCCTGCGCGAAGAAATTGCTGGATGCCGGCAGCGAGTGGATCTATCCGCAATTCGCCACGCACAACGCGCACACGATCGCTTCGATCCACCACATCGCGAACGGACGTCCATTCGAGTTCCAGCGCCTGCACGGCATGGGCGCGGATTTGTATGCGGAAGTGATCGGCAACGAGCACTGGAACGTGCCCTGCCGCGTGTACGCGCCGGTCGGCAGTCACGAGGATCTGTTGCCGTACCTCGTGCGCCGCCTGCTGGAGAATGGCGCCAACACCTCGTTCGTCAACCGCATTTCGGATGAAAAGATTCCGGTGCGCGAGCTGATCGCCGATCCGGTCGAATCCGTGCGCGCTTTCGGCGCCGCGCATGGCGGACGCTACGAACATCCGCGCATCCCCTTGCCGATCGATCTCTACGGTTCACTGCGGAAGAATTCCATGGGCGCGAATCTCGCCAACGACGACGAACTGAAATCGCTTAGCGTGAGCATCAATGCGCCGCACGCGCCATGGACGGCCGAACCACTGGTGCCGGGCGCGAATTCCAGCGAGCCCGAACGCGACGTCACCAATCCCGCCGACCGTCGCGTGGTGGTGGGCAGGAGCCGCAACGCCGATGCCGCGACGATCGAGCGCGCACTCGCCAACGCGGTCGCGGCGCAGGAAGGCTGGGACACGCTGCCCGCCGCCAGCCGCGCGGTGATCCTGGAACGCGCGGCCGATCTGCTGGAGCAGCGCCGCGGAGAATTCATCGCGCTGTGCGTGCGCGAAGCCGGCAAGACCATCCCCGCCGCGATTTCCGAAGTGCGCGAAGCCGCCGACATGTGCCGCTACTACGCGGCGATGGCGCGCAAGCTGTTCGGCCAGCCCGAAGAACTGCCGGGCCCGACCGGCGAAAGCAATCAACTGTTTCTGCGCGGACGCGGCGTGTTCGTCTGCATCAGCCCGTGGAATTTCCCGCTAGCGATTTTCAGCGGTCAGGTCGCCGCAGGTCTGGCTGCCGGCAATTCGGTGATCGCCAAACCCTCCGATCAAACGACGCTGGTCGGCTGCGCCATGGTGAAGCTGCTGCACGAAGCCGGCGTGCCGGAGATGGTGCTGCAATTCGTGCCCTGCAAAGGTTCGATGCTCGGCAAGACCTTGTTGACGCGTCCGGAAGTCGCCGGTGTGTGCTTCACCGGTTCGACCGAAACCGCCTGGACCATCAATCGTACGCTCGCCGCGCGCAATGCGCCGATCGCCGCGCTGATCGCCGAAACCGGCGGACAGAACGCGCTGATCGCCGATTCTTCCGCGCTGCCCGAGCAACTGGTGAAAGACGTGATGGCCAGCGCCTTCGATTCCGCTGGCCAGCGTTGCTCCGCCGCGCGCGTGCTGTTCGTGCAGGAGGACATCGCGGACAAGGTGATCGAGATGTTGAAGGGCGCGATGGACGAATTGACGGTCGGCGATCCCGCGCTGCTGTCCACCGATGTGGGCCCGGTGATCGACGTGCCTTCCTGCAATACGCTCAACCAACACGCCGAGCGCATGGGCCGCGAAGCGAAACTGATCAATCAGGCGAAACTGTCGCCCGGCTGCGAGCACGGCACTTTCTTCGCGCCGCGCGCGTATGAGATTCCCTCGATCAAACTGCTGACACAGGAAGTGTTCGGCCCGGCGCTGCACGTGGTGCGCTGGAAGGCCGAGGAGCTGGATCAGGTGATCGATGCGATCAACGCGACCGGCTTCGGCCTGACGCTCGGCATCCACAGCCGCATCGACGAGACGATCGAACACATCACGCGCCGCGCGCGCGTGGGAAACACCTACGTCAATCGCAACCAGATCGGCGCGGTGGTCGGCGTGCAGCCGTTCGGCGGCGAGAACCTTTCCGGCACCGGGCCGAAGGCTGGCGGTCCGCACTATCTTCTGCGCTTCGCCACCGAACGCACGGTGACGATCAACACCACGGCGGCGGGCGGAAATGCCAGCCTGCTGACGATGACGGAGTGAACAAAGCATCGGGCGGATCGCACGAAATCCGGAGATCCTTTTGCAGAATGCCCGGCCGTCGCACACCAACGGGCGCGTAACCCCTTGATCCGCAGTGAGGCAATATAGCCTCGACTTGGCACCGGGCTTGCGTTGAATACTTCGCGCAAGGACGCGCCGCGCACAAGTTCGTGCGCCCTGATCAAGGACGAAACTCCGCCTGCGGCGCTCGCGTCGTATCCCGGAGGCGGACGACCCGGAAAGCTCGTTCGCATTCAAAGGAGACCGGACGCGCAAGGAATCAGGGACGACGCGCTGACACGGAAGTCCCGGCTCCTTACTCTTCACCGTTGAACACAGACGCCGGCCAGGAAGGCCGGTGTTTGTTTGTCCGCGCTCTTGTCAGGCCGAACGCCAACCTTCGAAAGCGGTGGCCAGTGCGGCGCTGATCAGCATCACGCCGATGATCCGCGACGCGACCAGTCCGGCCCGCGGTTTCCGCACCAGCCAGCCACGTGCCTGTGCCGCGGCCGTGGCGATCGTGCCGTACACCGCGGCCTGTGTGGACGCGATGATCAGCCACAGCGCCAAGGCCTGCATCCACAATGGCCCGTATTCCGCGCGCAGGAATTGCGGGAACACCGCCAGCATGAAGAGATAGGCCTTCGGGTTCATCAGGCAGGTCAGGGCACCGCGCCGGAACGTCACCCAGGCCGAAGGTGCCGCAGCGACCCTGTCTTTGAAACCGAAGGCGGCTTTCGATCGCCACAGCGAAATGCCGATCCATGCGATGTAGAGCGCGCCGCCCAGCAAAAGCGCATTGAACACGCCCGGTATCACTTTCAGCAACACGCTGATCCCCAGCGTGGTCATCGCCACGTGGCCGATGCCGCCGGCGACGATGCCCGCGACCGCCGCGAAACCGTGTCGGCGACCAGCGGCGAGCGAGCTGCCGATCACGAAGGCCATGTCGAGGCCCGGCAGCACGATGATGCCGAACACCAGCACGGCGAACAGCGACAGGCTCGCGGCGTGGCTCATGGCGAAGATTCTCCTGCCGTTGCAGACCACCAACGCAACCGCGATCGCGGCGTCGGATCGAGCAGCAGTCTTTCCGGCGCACCGCGCAACATGCCGCTGCTCGCAAGCGACTGTTCGACCTGCGACGCCACCGGTTCGAACTTCTTGAGCGCGGCATCGTTCTCGAGCACGCCCAACCACACCAGGAACGGTCCGTCGGTGCGGATCGGCAGTTGCGGGAAATTGTTCGGCACGTTGAGCGTTACCAGCACGCCGGCCGCTTGCACGTTCGCCGATTTGTAGCGCGCGAATGCCGCCTGTGCGATCTTCGCGAACGCATCCTCTTCGCCCTTCTTGATCGCGAAGATCTGCGCGACCATCACGCCACGCGCACCCTGCGGTTCGTCCACCGGATCGACCGCGGGCAGCACCGGCACGCTGCTGTTCGCATCCAGCGGGCGCAACAGCAGCACATTGTCGCTCAAACCCGGGAACAACGCGTTGACCCTTTCGCGGTGCTCGCGCCAAACCGGGCCGTAATAGAACGCGGCATTCGCGATCGGTCGCGCATTGATGTCGCGGTAGCCGCGCAGCCAGACGAATTTCGTCTCCGCGGCACGATCCTCGAACTGGCCGAACACCATGCAATCCAGTTGCTCGAAGGCTTCCGGAAAATACGTGTCGAAGTAGCGCACGAAACGGTCGCGCTGACCGGGCGCGATGTCGTAGCGGCGCAACTCGATCACTTGATAACCGTTCAGATGCGCGACGCTCGCGGACGCGATGTTTGCATTCGAATCCGCGTACACAACGCTCATGTTCAACACCCCCGACAACAATGCGGCAAGGCCGAATCCGGCCCGATGGATGCGCGACATCGCCCTCTCCTGCCAAGCTTTCGCACAGGCTAAATTGCAATCAGGACGAAACATGCCCTGATTGCGACTAGACTGGCCGTAACTCACGCACGCACATTCGACATGCCGCATCCCACCACCCGCGTGCTGGCCGTCCTGGAGCTGCTGCAGAGCCGTGGCCGCATCAGCGGGCCGGAACTGGCGCAGCGCATCAACGTGGACGTGCGCACGCTGCGGCGTTACATCGCGCTGCTGGAGGAGCTCGGCATTCCGATCACTACCGAGCGCGGCCGCCACGGCGCATACATGCTGGTGGCGGGTTTCAAATTGCCGCCGATGATGTTCAC
>DATFCO010000103.1:0-4649 GCA_035253005.1 Rhodanobacteraceae bacterium | reverse complement strand
AACAGATCGTCGTGGTATTCGGTATTCATTGCGAACGGCCGGAAAGTGTCTGCACCTGTTCCGAATCCGGGAACTGGGTGCTCAGGCGGTTGGCGTAGTTTCGGGCGGCATCCGCGTCACCCAGTCTGGTTTCGATCTGATAGCCGAGCAGCAGCGAATCCGGCGTGGCCTGCCCCTGCGCCTCGAAGCGCTGCAGGAAGCCGCGCGCGCGAAACGCGTCGCCGTTGAGGTACTGCAATCGCGCCATTTGATAGAGCGCGTCCGCGTTGTTCGGGTCGATCTCCAGCGCCTTGCGCAGGTAGGCCTCCGCGCCCGCGCGATCGCCCATATCGGCGAGACAGGCACCGGCGTTGGTGTTGGCCGTCGCCGGCGTCTGGTAGTAGGGATCGGCCAGCGCGCGTTTCAGGTACTCCATGCCTTCCTTGCCACGATTGTGATGACAGAGGAACCAGCCGAGATTGTTGTTGGTATCGCCGTTCTTGGGGTCGATCGACAACGCGGCCCGATATTCGCTTTCGGCTTGCGGCAGTTGATTGGTGCGCTGGTAGAGGAGCGCCAGCACGGTGTGCGCCGGCGCGTACCGGCTGTCGAACTGGATCGCCTTCTGCAGGTGATCGAGCGCCTCTTTCATGTTGCCCTGCTGCAACAGGGCGGCGCCGAGCTGGGTCTGGATCTGCGCCGCGTCCAGCTTCTCGTCCTGTTTGCTCTCTTCCGGCGCGTTCTTCAGGTCGCCCACGCCGTTGTTGACCTTGATGATCTGGTTGCGCGAGCAGGCGCCGATGCCGAGCGCCAGCATCGCGAGGATCAGCACGGCCGGCGCCCTACGCAGCATCGCTGAGCTCCTGTTGTGCCGTTGCCGCCTGGCGGAACTGCGCGCTGCGGCGCGTGCGGTCCAGCACCTGGCCCTTCAACTGCCCGCAGGCCGCATCGATGTCGTCTCCGCGGGTACGTCGCACCATCGCCTGCACGCCGGCATCCAGCAGGATCTTCTGGAAAGCACGGATCGTGTCTTCGTCCGAACGCTCGTATTGCGTGCCGGGAAACGGATTGAACGGAATCAGGTTCACCTTGGCCGGCAGCCGGCGCATCAGTTTCAGCAGTTGACGCGCCAGCAGCGGCGAATCGTTGACGCCCTTCATCAATGTGTATTCGAAGGTGATGGTCGCGCGCGGCTTGCGCGCGGCGTAACGCGCGCATGAGTCCAGCAACACGTCGATCGGATATTTCTTGTTGAGCGGCACCAGTTGCGTGCGCAACTCGTCGTTGGGCGCGTGCAGCGAAACGGCGAGCGAAACGTCCGCCACTTCGCCGAGTTTGTCGATCATCGGCACCATGCCGGCGGTGGAGAGCGTGACGCGCTTGCTGGCCAGACCGAAGCCGAGATCGTCGCGCATCAGGTTCATCGCGCGCACGACGTTGTCGAAATTGGCGAGCGGCTCGCCCATGCCCATCATCACCACATTGGTGATGCGGCGCTGCTGATGCGTGACATTGCCGAGATGTTTCGCCGCGCTCCACACCTGGCCGATGATTTCCGCGCAGGACAGGTTGCGGTTGAAGCCCTGCGTGGCAGTCGAGCAGAAGGTGCAGTTCAGCGCGCAACCGACCTGCGACGACACGCACAGTGTGCCGCGCGAGGGCTCCGGGATGTACACCGTTTCCACCGCGTTGCCGCCTGCCCTGAGCTTGTCGAACGGGCCGTCCATGCCGAGCAGCCACTTGCGTGTGCCGTCGCTGGAAGCCTTGTCCAGCAAGGTCTTCGGAGGACCGACGAATGCCGCCTCGGCGAGTTTCGCGCGCAGCGATTTGCCCAGATCCGTCATCGCCTCGAAATCGTCTTCAAGGCGATGGTAGATCCACTTCATCACCTGGTCGGCGCGATACGGCTTCTCGCCGATATCAGCGAAGAATGCACGCAAGCCTTCCCGATCGAGATCGAGAAGGTTCGTCTTCTTCGCAGCGTTGGCGATGTCGTGCTTCATTTGAAAAGTGTGGACAGGGATGTCCACTTTTTGATCCTCGCAGTCATGGACGACTGCACAAATCACACTCCGAGAAGAAATATCCGATCTCGAACTTCGCGGTCTCCGGCGCATCCGAACCGTGCACCGCATTCGCATCGATGCTCTGCGCGAAGTCGGCGCGGATCGTTCCGGGCGCCGCGTCTTTCGGATTGGTCGCACCCATCAGCTCGCGGTTCTTCGCGATCGCCCCCTCGCCTTCCAGCACCTGGATCATCACCGGCCCGGAGACCATGAACTCGACCAGCGGCTTGAAAAACGGTCGCTCGCGATGCACCGCGTAAAAACCTTCGGCTTCGCGTCGCGACAACTGCTTCATTTTGGCTGCAACGATTTTCAATCCGGCCTTCTCGAAACGCGAATAGATTTCGCCGATCACGTTTTTCGCCACGGCATCGGGTTTGACAATGGAAAGGGTGCGCTCGAGCGCCATGCGATCCTCAGCGTTGAGTGGTGGGTCAGCGTCCGTGAGCCCCTGCCGCGTTCCCGTGTCGTCCCCCGACGCAGGGTAAGGCCAAACATTCGTCCAAATGCAGAGTTAGCTCACAAAATACCCGTTGATTCTAGAGCAAGTGGCGCGGTGATGACAGTCCGCGGAGCGGTTTGACCCTGATCCCGCTGCCGCCTAGACTTCAAACGATTGTTTGAGAGTTTTGCGTTCGTCCGGAACGCGAGATCAGAGCGCCCCCAAGCGGCTGCTCTTTCCCCGGAGCCCATGGCCGACCTTCGTTTCTCCACCAAACAGCGCATCCTCGGGGCAGCCGAGGACCTGTTCGCCCGGCGCGGGTTCGCCGGTGCTTCGCTGCGTCAGGTCACCTCCGCCGCCAAGGTCAATCTCGCGGCGGTCAACTACCACTTCGGTTCCAAGGATCGGCTGATCGAGGAAGTCTTCCGGCGCCGGCTGGATGAGTTGAACGCGGGACGCCTGAAGGCGCTGAAACAGGCGCTCGCCAAACCCGAGCCGAAACTGGAGGACGTGCTGGCGGCCTTCATCAAGCCGGCGCTGGAACTCTCGCTGGACCGCGAAGGCGGCTCGGCCTTCGTGCGCGTGCTGGCGCGGGCCTACGCCGAGCACAACGAGCGCCTGCGCAAGTTCCTTTCCGACAATTACGGCCATGTGCTGAAGGAATTCGCCGTCGCCTTCGCCAAACAGTTGCCGCAACTGGGCAAGGAAGAGCTCTACTGGCGGCTGGACATCGTGGCCGGCGCGCTCACCTACGCCATGGCGGACTTCGGCGTGATCAAGCGCCGCAGCGGCCAGTCCGAACGCGAATTCCGCGAACGCGCAGCCGAGCATTTGATCCGGTTTGCGGCGGCGGGATTGCGTGAGTGAAGCGAGGGACGAGGAATGAGTAGCGGGGGCGCAACGACTCAAGCTTCTGTCAAGAAACGGATGATCGAACAGGCGCGATGCCGCGCTGCTGCTATATGAAAACTTGCGCAAAAGAACCGTTCTCTGCGCCCTCGCTACTCGCCCCTGATCCCCATTGCATGATTACCGGAGAATCCATGTCATCCGAGAAACTTCTGATCCGCAAAGCCGCCGTGCTCGGTGCCGGCGTGATGGGCGCGCAGATCGCCGCGCATCTGACCAATGCCGGCGTGGAAACCGTGTTGTTCGATCTCGCCGCGAAAGACGGACCGAAGAGCGGCATCGCGATGAAGGCCATCGCCAATCTCGGCAAGCTTTCGCCCGCACCGCTGGCGTTGAAGTCGCTGGCCGCGTCGATCGTTCCCGCCGATTACGACGAAAACCTGGACGCGCTGAAAGATTGCGATCTGGTAATCGAAGCGATCGCCGAGAGGATGGACTGGAAGCTCGATCTCTACAAGCGAATCGCGCCGTATCTCGACGAACACGCGATCCTCGCGTCGAACACGTCCGGGCTTTCGATCAATACGCTGGCCGACGCGCTGCCCGAAAATCTGCGCGCGCGCTTCTGCGGCGTGCATTTCTTCAATCCGCCGCGTTACATGCATTTGGTGGAATTGATTCCGGGCAAATCCACCGACCGGGCGGTGCTGCAAGGCCTGGAAGCCTTTCTCGTCACTGCGCTCGGCAAGGGCGTGGTGTATGCGAAAGACACGCCGAATTTCATCGGCAATCGCATCGGCGTGTTTTCGATGCTGGCGGCGATGCACCACACCGCGCAGTTCAAGCTCGGCTTCGACACGGTCGATGCATTGACCGGCCCCGCGATCGGTCGGCCGAAGTCGGCAACGTATCGAACTGCCGACGTGGTCGGTCTGGACACCATGGCGCACGTGATCAAGACCATGGCGGACACGCTGCCGAAGGATCCCTGGCACGCGCATTTCAAGTCGCCTGCATGGTTGTCGGCATTGATCGAGAAAGGCGCGCTGGGTCAGAAAACCGGCGCGGGCGTGTATCGCAAGGCCGGCAAGGACATCCTCGTTCTCGATTTGCAGAAACGGGACTACCGACCAGCCGAGCAGAAGGCATCCGATGAAGTCGCTGCGATCCTCGCAATCAAGAATCCGGCCGAGCAATTCGCCAAGCTGCGCGCGAGCAACGATCCGCAGGCGCAATTCCTGTGGGCGAGCTTCCGCGATCTGTTCCATTACAGCGCCCATCACCTGGCCGATATTGCCGACAGCGTGCGCGAT
>DATFCO010000102.1:0-9838 GCA_035253005.1 Rhodanobacteraceae bacterium | reverse complement strand
TGCTCGAATTCCTTGCCGTCCTGATCGACATAGGTGACGCCGGTGGCGCGTTTGCCGCTGCCATCCATGTTGACGCGCGTCACAGCGCAATGCGTGCGGAAACTGAAATTCGGTTTCTTCAGCAGCACCGGCAGGATGGTCGTCTGCGGACTGGCCTTGGAATAATTGGCGCAGCCGAACCACTCGCAATAGCCGCAATAGGTGCACTGGCCCATTTGCACGCCCAGCGGATTCAAATACGGTTTGGACGTATTTGCGGCCGGTGCCGGAAACGGATGCATGCCGACTTCGCGCGCGGCCTTGTCGAACAGCACGGTCGCCGCGCAACGCTTCAGCGGCGGCAGCGGATAAGGCCGCTTGCGCGAGCCTTCGAACGGATTGCCGCCCGGCTGGATCTGGCCGTTCAGGTTGCCGGCCTGACCCGAGATGCCGCACAAGTATTCGAACTTGTCGTAGTACGGTTCCAGATCGTCATAGGTGACGCCCCAATCCTGGATCGTCATGTTCTCCGGGATCATCTTCTTGCCGTAGCGCTGTTCCGTCTGCGTGCGGATCACAAAATCGGTCGGCAGGAATCTCCAGTTCTGGCCGTTCCAGTGCACGCCCGCGCCGCCCACGCCGGAAGCCGGATTGAACGAACCGAGGTGCCGCATCGGCAGCGCGAGCTGATCGACGCGGTTGCGGAAGGTGAGCGTCTGACGCGTGGTTTCCTCGAAGATTTCCTTGCGCACCGCGTAACGCAGTTCGTCCTGGATGTGCGTGATCGAAAAATCCGGAACCGTGTCCCGCCAGCCGCCGCGTTCCAGCGCCAGCACCTGCACGCCGGCGTCGGTCAGTTCCTGCGCGATGATCGAAGCGGTCCAGCCGAAACCGACCAGGACCACTTCCACCTCGGGCAGTTTCTTGGCCATCAAATGTGGCCCGCCGGATACACGCGGCCGGTAGTCGTCGTCAGGCTTTCATAGGTCTGCTTCGCGGGCAGTTGGCCGTACTCGCAACCCGGTCCGTCGAACTGACCGGTCGGCGAATCGCTCAGGCGGCACATCACCGGGTCGCGACCCGCGAGGCTGGTGTACGGCTGCTTGTACGGCTGGCCGTAGCGTTCGATTTCGTTGACGTAGTTGTAGCGCGGACCGGGATAACCGATCAGCTTCCAGCCGATGAAGTCGCGGTTGCCGCCGTAGATCGGATCGGCGAAGAAACCTTCCTTGGTGTTCTGCCAGAGCAGTCCGAAGAAACTGGTCGACGGAATTTCCCCGAGATCGATCTTGCCGTCCTGGAGATCGTGCAGCACCTGATCCTGCTGTTGTGCATTCAATTGCGCGAAGGGCGCACTGTGCGCATCGCGACAATGCTTGTCTACGCGCGGGATGCACAGCCGGTAGATCTGCGCGGGCGTGAACGGCAATTGATAACCCTGCTCCTTCGCGCCGAGATGGAACGGGCCCTTCATGTATTGCCCGGCGGCCTGCCCGAACGGTCCGGCCAGTTGCGCGTCAATGAAAACATCCACGCCGGCTTCCAGTGCGCCGGGGCCGAGATCGTCTTTCGGAATCAGCCGCGCGATCGCCGCGCGCACGAAATCACGCTCGTTCGGTTGCAGAAACGTCGGCACCGTCGCTGCCGCGGAAGCATTTGAGGATCCGCCGCAGCCGGCGAGCAACAGACTGGAGGAAAACGCCGCGACGCCGATCAGGAAAGTGCGCCGGGATACGGAGAGGACCGGCCGATCCTCGGCCGGTCTGTCTTCCGCTTGCATCTCGCGCCGTTCCTTGCGCACCTCGCCTCCCTGCGAGCGAAGATCCATCTCACCGGGATTGTTTGTTTCTGACGGTGAGCTTCGCGTGAAAAGCCACGCGACGCGCGCTATCCGGGTGTCGGTCCGCCCAGCACCGGCAGGATCGCGCCGGAGATGTAGCTGGCGCAGACGGGCGCCGCGAGGAATACGTACGCCGGTGCGATTTCCTCCGGTTGCGCGGGACGTTTCATCGCGCTCTGTTTGCCGAACTCCGCTACTTTGTCCGGGGGACTATCGGCGGGATTCAACGGCGTCCACACCGGACCCGGCGCGACTGCATTCACGCGAATGCCCTTGTCGACCAGATTGGCCGCCAGCGATTTGGTGAAAGCATGGATGCCGCCCTTGGTCATCGAATAATCCAGCAGGTGCTTGTTGCCGAACAGGCCTGTCTCGGAACCGGTGTTGAGGATGCAGTCGCCTTCGCCCAGGTGTGGCAGCGCGGCCTTGGCCATGTGGAAGTATCCATACAAGTTGGTGTGCAAGGTCTCGTCGAAATGTTCCTCGGTGATGTCTTCGATTTTTTCGGCGTGGCTCTGGAAGGCGGCGTTGTTGACGAGGATGTTCAACTGGCCGAATTCGTCGATCACGCGGTTCACGGCCTCTTTGCAGAACTCCGGATCGGTGACGTCGCCGCGGATCGGCAGGCAGCGCGTACCTTCGTTCTCGACGGCGGATTTGGTTTCCTGCGCATCTTGTTCTTCGTCTTGGGCCAAGTAAACGATGGCGACGTCGGCGCCTTCGCGCGCATACAGCACGGCTACCGCGCGGCCGATGCCGGAGTCGCCGCCGGTGATCAGCGCGACCTTGCCTTCGAGCTTGCCGCTGCCGGCATAGTCCGGCGCGAAATATTCGGGACGCGGTTGCAGTTCGGTTTCCGCGCCCGGTTTGCGCAGATGCTGCTTCGGCAGCGGCGGTTGCGGATGTTTGCGAGGGCCGGCCTGCGCCGCCTTCTTGTCCTTCGATTGCGAAGCTTTCGAGGATTTCGCTTGCTTGCGCTTATCCTTGCGGTCGGTCTTGGACTGGATCTTGCGTTGCCGCGCTACGGCGGACTTGGCCGCACTTTTCCTGCTCATCACGACATCCCTTGTCTGGTTTGACGATCGACACTCTACACGGCGAACTGGAAGCAGTTACCTTAAGCTTGTTCTTCTTTCAGAGATGCCCTGGAAGCGGCCTTTGCCTTCTCGGCCTCCAACATTTTCTTGATGTCACCTGGAGAGCGCTCGCCCAGTTTCCGGTAGTGCTCCTTCAGCCTCTCCAGGGTTTCGTCGTCGAGGTCTTCCAGGTTCAACATCGCGTTATCGGCAAGCTTGGTGGCCCGGATCAGCTCATCGAGCTTGGCCTGGATCGCAGCGGTATCTCGGTTCTGGCTGTTCTGGATCAGGAATACCATCAAAAAAGTGACGATGGTGGTACCTGTGTTGATTACCAATTGCCATGTATCGCTGAAATGAAACAGCGGCCCGCTGGCCCCCCAACCGATCACGATCGCCAAGGCCGCGACGAATGTGTACGACTTGCCTGCTTGGGTAGCCGTCCAATGCGCAAATCGTGTAAAGAGCGATGTTTTCTTCACGGAAATTCCTCGCGGGGATTCGCACGGACAGTCATTCCTTTCTTTTCCAGATCGTAATGCTACCGCTGGGTTCCAGCACCGCCTGTCGCACTTCGTCGACGTGGCCGCAGCCCGCCTTGCGCAGTGCCGAATCGAAGTTGCTCCGTGGCACCTTGCAGTGTTTCAGCACGTCTTCGAACACTACGCCGTCGCGCGCCAGCAACACCGGCCGCCCCTGTATGACCCGGCTCACTTTTGCCGAACGCGTCGATAGCCAGGTGCTGATGTAGTCGAGCAGCAGCAACACGATCACCACGATCAAGCCGCCGGGCAGCGACTTGTCGTCGCCGATCAGCGAAGTGCGCACCGCGCTGCCGAGCACGATCACCACGATCAGGTCGAATACGCTCAACTCGCCCATCGTGTGCTTGCCCGAGAGGCGGAGCAGGATCAGCAGCACGAAGTACACGACCGACGCGCGCACCACCAATTGCCACCACGGCACCGACAACGTCAGCATCTCATGCATGACGGCGCGCTCCCTGTCGCCTCGGCGTGCTACGAGTTGGACTTCCGTTTTCTACCGCCACCGCTCTTGCGCGAACCGCTCCTGCGCGAGGAGCCCGATTTCCGTCCCGAAGACTTGCGGCCGCCGCTCTTCTTCGCGCCGCTGCTCTTCTTCGATGTGCTGCGTTTGCGCGATCCGCCGCTCTTCCTCGAACTTTTCGAAGCGCTCTTTTTCGAGCCGCTCTTCTTCGCGCCCTTGCGGCCGCCGCCGGACTTCCTGCCGCCCTTGTCCTGTTTGTTGACCGTGCGCCAGGCGCGCTCTTCGGCTTCGTCCTTGGAGACGCCGCGCTCCTCGTAGCTCTCTTCTATATGTTCGGCCTTGCGCTTCTGCTTGTCGGTGTAACTGGACTTGTCGCCACGTGGCATGTCGGACCCTCCTTGGTAACGCGCACGGCGCGCGCCAACATCATAGGCCCGGGGTGTCGGCATAATGTGACGGACGGCTATGCGCGGTTCAGCCCGCAGTGCGATTCACGGCAGGCAATCTTCGGAGGCAGCGATGGCAAATCGAGCGCAATGGTTCGTTCGCATCGCACTGCTGGCATGCGCGACCGCTTCGTGCGCACAGGAGAAGACTTCTGCAACCCGCGCCGACGGCGCGCAGGTGCCGTTGATCGTGTACGAGCCCGCACGAGCGGAAGGCTGTCCACCGCTGGCGCTGCTTTCGCCGGGCGCGGGCGGCGACGAACGCGGCCTGCGTTATCTCGGCGAAGCGCTGAGCGCGCAAGGCTGGCGCGCGATCGCAATCGGCCACCGCGAGAGCGGACCGGCGGCATTGAAGCGCGACATCGTGCAGGCGCGCGGCGTCCATGCGGGCGTGGAGAGAATGGTGTACGACTCGGCTTTGTATCGCGCGCGCTTCATGGACATCGACGCGGCCCTGCAGTGGGCGCAGTCGCGTTGCCGCGCGCCTTTCACGGCGCTGATCGGACATTCAATGGGCGCGCACACCGTGCAGCTCGAAGCCGGCGCGCAGAACAAGCTCGGTCTTAGACCTTTGGGTGGCTTCGATGCCTATGTCGCGCTTTCCCCCGCCGGTGCGGATCCGGTTTTCCCGCCGGGCGCCAGTGCCTCGATCCGCGCGCCGATCCTGATGATCACCGGCACGCGCGATGACGGCTTGAACGGCGATTACCGCTGGCGCATGCAGGCATTCGATGCGTTGCCCGCCGGACATTGCGATCGGCTGGCGGTGATCGACGGCGCCTCGCACATGAACTTCGCCGGCGCGTTCTTCGCGGCCAAGACGAAGGCCGCGGTGGTGCCTCTAATAGAAACCTGGCTGGCCGGTGTGCGCGTCGGGCGATGTCCGCCGGCGACGCAACTGTCTGGAGTAAGGGTCGTTACGAAACAATCGTAGTCAAATAAAAACGGCGGCAGCACTTGTGCTGCCGCCGCGAAAAGTCGGCCGGGCATCCATGCCCCGGTGTCGTTGCAACCGTTTGGGGAACGCGGTTGCAACGACACCTTTTCGCGGCAGTCAATTCCAAGCTCGAACCGATGGAAAACCGGGGAGGAAGTCCGCATGCGGCCCGATTGCCGGTTGCTGCCGTCGACAGGCTTTCGATCAGTGCTGAGGACAGGTGATCGAGTTGCCCTGCGCGTCCGTGCAAGTGCCGGTGTGCGTGACACCCTGACCCTTCGTGTAGGTAGTGGTGCCCGTGTAGGTATCGCCGTTCTTCGTGGTCGCGGTGGTGTTACGGGTCGCGGTACCGTTTCCCGCGGTCACCGAGCCGCTGTAGCTGCCGCCGTTCGCGCCCGTCACGGTGTTTTGTACGCTGCCGCTGCGGGTGCCGTCGGCACTCTTCGACCAGTCGGAGTTGTGGCTGAAGTCCGTACCTTCGGCAGTCGTGCCGCTGGTGGTACGGGTGTAGGTGGAAGAACCGTCGGCGTTCTTCGTATAGGTATTCTGGCCGGTGGCGGTGCCGCCGTTCGCACCCGTCATGCTGGTATTGCCGGTGTGCGTCACGGTGCCGTCGGATCCATACACGGTGTTGGAGCCGTGGTGGGCGGTGGCGCCGTTCGGACCAGTGATGTTGGTGCCGCGCGTGCGGGTGATCGTGCCATTCGCCGGATCGCTCACCGTCCTGACGCCGCGGCCGGCCTGGCCGCCGTTGGGGCCGGTCACGCGTGTGCCGTGCCAATGTGCGGTCTCGCCGTTGGCGCGGGAGGTCCCATGGGCGTGACGGACGGCTGCATTGGCCTGCACGCCGAACCCGAATGCCGCAGCGCAAGCAAGGGCCAACGCGGCCATACGTGATGTGTTTGTCAACATGATCTTGCTCCTTGTAATTTAAGGTGCCATTGCCGCCTGCGTGATCGGCGGCGCGCGAGAAGTGTGGCGCTTTTTTGGTGAACGGGTTTTATCTGCTGTCGATCGAATGTCAGCGTTTTTTGCCACAACGGGCCATGGAAACATCCGTTTACAAATCAGCTTGCCGAGCCTGAACCGCGCACGGATATTCGCCAGCCGATGGACGCCCCCAACGTATTGATCGTCGACGACGATTTGCGTCTGCGTGACCTGCTGGAACGCTATCTGGTACAGCAAGGACTGCGCGCGCGCGGCGCGGCGAACGGTGCCGCGATGCGCAAGGAGTTGGCGGGACACCACTTCGACCTGATCGTGCTGGATCTGATGCTGCCCGATGCCGACGGACTGGAACTGTGCCGCTCGCTGCGCTCGGAAGGCAATACGACGCCGGTGATCATGCTTACCGCGAGAGGCGATGACGTGGACCGCATCATCGGGCTGGAACTCGGCGCCGACGATTACCTTCCGAAACCGTGCAATCCGCGCGAACTGGTGGCGCGCATCCGCGCCGTGCTGCGGCGTCAACCGCGCGCCGTGGCCGGCGCGCCGCAACCGGAACAGACGGTCGTGCGTTTCGGCCGCTTCTCGTTCGATCCGGCGACACGTCAGTTGCTGGAGGGCGACACGCTGCTGAAATTGACCAGCGGCGAGTTCGCGGTGCTCGCCGCACTGCTGGCGCATCCGTTCGAAACGTTGTCGCGCGAGCGGTTGATCGCGCTGGCGCGCGGACGCGGACACGAGGCGTTCGATCGCAGCGTCGATGTCATGGTGTCGCGGCTGCGACGCTTCGTGGAAGACGACCCGCGCCGGCCGCGCTGGTTGCAGACCGTGTGGGGCGAAGGTTACGTGTTCGTGCCCGACGGCGGTGACACCACTTGACGCGTGCACCGACCACATTCGTGCTGGTGCTCGGTCTGGTCGCGCTGGCTTTGCTGCTGGCGCTGGGCTTGAGCACTTCGCTGTCCGGCCGGTTGGTGCGCAAGATGGTCGGCGAGACGAACGGGCGGCTCGCATCGGCGGCCGTACTGGCCGCGGACTCCCTGGCGACACGCGACGACGCGGATGCGCGGCATACATTGCAAGCCCTGCAGGATTGCGGCGTGCGGATCGAATACGGACTTGCGCCGAAATCCACCACGAATGTCGCCCCCGCGATACTCGATGTCGGCCATGATGTCGGAGAATTCATCGGCGATCCATCGCGCGTGGTGCTGACCGACACGTCGGGCCCGGAGATCTGGGTACGCAGCGCGCACGATCCACGGCGCTGGATCGTGCTCCGCCCCCTCAGCTTCCGGGAAGAAGTGGTCGAGTCCATGATCCTGTTGACGGTGCTGGCGGGATTGATCGCGCTGATATTCGCGGCCTGGGTGGCGCATTTGCTGACGCGTCCGCTGGTGCGGCTCTCGGCGCACGCGCCCGCCTTGCTGGTCGGCGATTTTTCCTTCGCGCAGTTGCGCGGGAGCCCGCGCGAGGTGCGGCAGCTCGCGCAATCGATCGTCGCCGCTGGCGATCGCCTGCGCGAAGCCGCGCAGGAACGCGAACTGATGCTGGCCGGTGTTTCGCACGACCTGCGCACGCCGCTGGCGCGGCTGCGCGTGGCGCTGGAACTCGGCGATGCCGGCGATCCGCAGCGGCGCGAAGCGATGGTCGCGGACCTACAGCAACTCGACGATGCGCTGGAGCAATGCCTCGCATTCGTGCGCGAAGGCCGCGACGAAACGCTGAGCGAATTCGATCTTGCCACGCTGATCGGCCAATTGCTGGCGCTGCGCGCGCAACCCGACGACTGGCAGTATCAAGGTCCCGATTCGCTGATCGCGGAGGTTCGCCCCACGCTGCTGCGGCGCGCGCTGGCGAATCTGATGGACAACGCGGAGCGTTACGGCGCCGCGCCGTTCGTGATCGCGTTGACGCGCGGCGACGATGAAATGTGCATACAAGTCGAAGACTGCGGACCGGGCGTGGCGCTGGAGCTGCTGCCGCAACTGGGAAGGCCGTTCGTGCGAGCCGACGCTTCGCGCGGCAGCCGCGGCAGCGGACTGGGGCTCAGCATCGCCGTGCGGGCCGCCGAACTGCACGCCGGCAAGCTGCATCTGCACAACCGCGACGGCGGCGGCTTCGTCGCGAAATTGTGCTTGCCGATCGGTGCCGTTTCGGAGTGAAGCATTCCAACCGCAAGTTCTACGGCGAACTCTCCCAGAAACTCGATTGGCGGCCCCGACACGATTCGAACGTGCGACCACGTTTACGACAAAGTTCCGTGAGCCGAAAGAGGGCTGCTTGCGATATTCGTAGAACCTCTAGCTCGATGCTTTGAAGCTCGGAATTGGCGGCCCCGACACGATTCGAACGTGCGACCTTCCCCTTAGGAGGGGGACGCTCTATCCAACTGAGCTACGGGGCCCAAGAGCCGATTGTATGCGCTGCTACAATGCGCGGCTATCTCGCGCGCATCCGGCGCACACGCAAGTTTGGAGCCCCCATGTCGCATTCCATCCTGCAAGCCCTCGGTCTGGGCGAAAGCCACTCCGGCACGTATCTGGGCAACGGCGAGTGGTCGCACGCGACCGACGCCGGCACGATCGAACCGCGCAATCCGGCGACGAACGATGTGCTGGCCAAAGTGCACGCGTCGAGTGCCGAGGATTACGAGCGCATCGTCAATCGAGCGCAGGCGGCGTACGACGCCTGGCGCGACACGCCCGCGCCGCGTCGCGGCGAAGCGGTGCGGCTGTGCGCCGAAGCCCTGCGCGCGCACAAGGATGCATTGGGTTCGCTGGTCGCGCTGGAGATGGGGAAGATCAAACCCGAAGGCGACGGCGAAGTGCAGGAGATGATCGACATCGCCGACTTCGCGGTCGGCCTGT
The DNA here is from genome assembly GCA_035253005.1 of Rhodanobacteraceae bacterium. Classification (GTDB taxonomy): domain Bacteria; phylum Pseudomonadota; class Gammaproteobacteria; order Xanthomonadales; family Rhodanobacteraceae; genus 66-474. Next base: position 731 of record DATFCO010000102.1, on the reverse strand, counting down.
CGCGCCAGTTGTACGGCTTGTCGATGCATTCGGAGCGTCCGGGCCACCGCATGTACGAGCAATGGCATCCGCTGGGAATCATAGGCATCATCAGCGCGTTCAATTTCCCGGTCGCGGTCTGGAGCTGGAACGCCTTCATCGCCGCTGTGTGCGGCAACGTCTCGATCTGGAAACCCTCGCCGAAAACGCCGCTTTCGGCCATCGCCGCGATCAAGATCTGCGTTGACGCGCTGAAGCGCGGCGGCTTCCCGGACATCTTCTATCTGTTCAACGATGCCGGCAACGAACTGGCGACGAAGTTCGTGGACGATCACCGCATCGCGCTGATCAGCTTCACCGGTTCCACCGCGGTCGGTCGGCAAGTCGGCGCGCGCGTCGCACAGCGCATGGGCCGCAGTCTGCTGGAACTGGGAGGCAACAACGCGATCATCGTCGACGAATCGGCCGATCTGAAACTGGCGATTCCCGCGATCGTATTCGGCGCGGTCGGCACCGCCGGCCAGCGCTGCACCACCACGCGGCGGCTGTTCGTGCATCAGAAGATCTACGACGAGGTGCTGACGAAATTGCGCAACGCCTACGCGCAGGTGGAGAAGAAGATCGGCGACCCGACAAAATCAACCACGTTGATGGGCCCGCTGATCGATCAAGACGCCGTGCAGCGCTTCAAGGACGCGGTCGAGAAAGCCAAAGTCGCGGGCGGCGAGGTGGAAGCCGGCGGCGCGGCGATC
>DATFCO010000101.1:0-5672 GCA_035253005.1 Rhodanobacteraceae bacterium | reverse complement strand
ATGTACAGCACGACGTGGCCGCGGCGCTGCGCTTCCAGCAGCAGGGCGAGGGTGGTGTCCTTCTTCGGCTTGATCGTGCCGATGGGGTCCATCAGCACGGCGGTAGTGGTCGACATGAGCGCGGAAATGAGACGGTCGCCGCATCTTCGCACAGCTTTCTGCGAGAGAACTTGACAGCGCCTCACAAGAGAGCATTGTGCCCTCTAGCGCGTACCGCTGCGAATCTGCGGCACGCATATTGCATCGACTGCAAGCCGGCTTCCGGTGGGGAACGTCAAGCGTGAACGATATTGCGAACCATGGCAGCCTGGTCGGGCTCAAGGTGATGGTCATCGATGATTCGAAGACCATCCGCCGCACCGCGGAGACCCTGCTGAAGAAGGAAGGCGCCGAAGTGGCCACCGCGGTGGACGGCTTCGAGGCGCTGTCCAAGATCAGCGACCTCAAGCCCGACGTCATCTTCGTGGACATCATGATGCCGCGGCTGGACGGCTATCAGACCTGCGCGCTGATCAAGAACAACCGCAGCTTCCGCGCCACGCCGGTGATCATGCTGTCCTCCAAGGACGGCCTGTTCGACAAGGCACGCGGCCGCATCGTCGGTTCCGAGCAGTACCTCACCAAGCCGTTCACGCGCGAAGAACTGCTGGGCGCGATCCGCCGCCACGTGGAAACCACACGAACTTGATTTTCGAGAATTTGACTTGCCGCTGACGCGGAGCAAGAGGAACGCATGGCTCATATTCTGATCATCGACGACTCGCCCACCGACGTGAAGGTGCTGACGACGGCGCTGGAAAAGGCCGGGCACAAGGTCACCGCGGTCGCCGACGCCGAAACGGGGATCACCACGGCCAAGCGCGAGCGGCCGGATCTGGTGCTGATGGACGTGATCATGCCCGGCATGAACGGCTTCCAGGCGACGCGCACGCTGTCCAAGGATCCGCAGACCAGTTCCATCCCGGTGCTGATCGTCACCACCAAATCGATGGAGACCGATCGCATGTGGGGCTTGCGCCAGGGTGCGAGAGATTTCCTCACCAAGCCGGTCAGCGACAAGGATCTGCTGGCGCACGTCAGCAAATTGCTGCCCAACGCCGCGTGATATTTCGAACGGATAGCGAATGACGAAGAAGCGCGCCAGGAAGTCTGCACACGGTTCGAGGCCGCAGTCGCGCAATGCGCGGACCGCGGTCGAGGAGCGCGTGCGCGACGACGTGGCCGCCGTTGCAGAGCAAGACGAGATGATTGAAGAAGCCCTGACCGTTTCCGAGCAAGCTCCCGAAAGCGTTGCTCCTCGGCGCGCACCGCAGCGCGCGCTGCTCACCAGTTTCGAGGCGCTGATCGATTACGAGCGCCGTTCGCTATCGCACGTGGCCGGCGTGCCGGAACAGATCGAGGCGCCGGGGTTGTGGCGCGGCATCGGTTTCAGGATCGGCGAACGCGTGTTCGTCAGCAGCATCCACGAGGTCAACGAAATCCTCGGCATGCCTTCCGCGGTGACGCCGGTGCCGGCCACGCGCAATTGGCTGCTGGGCGTCGCCAACGTGCGCGGCAATCTGATCGCGCTGGTGGACCTCAAGCAATTTTTGACCGAACAGCGCACGCACGTGTCCGACCGCACGCGCGTGCTGTGGGTGAAACAGCAAGGCGGCGGCGTGGGCTTGCTGGTCGATGAGGTGCTGGGTCAGCGCAATCTGACCGACGAGCAGCGCGTCGACGCTGAAGGCGAATCGGACGAGCGCCTGGGGCGCTTCGTCACCGAAAACGTCACGCTGGGGAATACGCGGGTGGGCATGTTCAGCATGGTCGAATTGACCCGCGCGCCGGATTTCCAGCAGACGGCGGTTTGATTGGCACGAAAGAGATTGTTCGTGCCGGATTTTCAGCCCCCTTGAGTCAAGGGGGGCAATCAAATGCGAACGGCATGGCTGTGAGCATTTGATGGGGGTTGTGGGGATGCGGAAGTCACGAGCGAAGCCGGGCCTCCCATCAGACGAATTGGGCATTGAAGCGGTGAGGTAACAACATGAGCGCGATTTCGGGTGCAGCACGGGGGCGCAATACCGCCCAGACCTGGCTGATCGTCCTGCTGGTGGCGGCGATCGTGGTGGCGGTTCTGGACTTCGTCTTGCTCAACATTCGCAACGGCGATGACCGCAAGGCTGCGGCGCTGACCACACAAGTGCAGGTGGACTCGCAGCTGGTGGCCAAGTTCGCGATCGAATCGGCGGGCGGCAACATCAATTCCTTCCAGGAATTGGAGAGCACGCGCAACGAGATCGATGCCGCCGTCAAGCATTTGAACAGCGGCGATCCGGCCACCGGCATGCCGGCCTACGGCAATGCACTGGGCCTCTCCGGTCCGATGAGCGATCTCGACAAGTCGTGGGCGCGTCTCAATACCGATCTCGGCAAAATCACCGCCAACAAGGACGCGGTGCTGGATTCGGCCGCGCAGGCGGATACCTTCAGTCAGAAGATGCCGCTGCTGAATTCGCGCATCAACGAAGTGGTGAACATCCTGCAGCAGCGCGGTTCGACCGCGCAGATCTACGACGCTTCGCAGCAGATGGTGCTGGGCGACCGGCTGATCCGCCGCGTCGGCGACGTATTGCAGGGCGGCGAGAACTCCGCCGCGGCCGCCGACGGTCTGGCGCGCGACTCGGCCACCTATGGCAGCGTGCTGACATCGTTGTCCGCCGGCGCGCCGGCCGAGGGCAAGCAAATCCTGGCCGAAGTGCAGAAGACTTGGTCGCAGCTTGACGCGCCGGTGCACAAGCTGATCGCCGCCGCGCCGACGCTGGTCGCGGTGAAGGACGCAGCCAACCAGGCTTCGCTGGATTCCGGCGACGTCTTGCAGAAGGCCAAGAACGTGGCGGACACGCTCGGCAAGATCCGCAGCGCACCGACCTATTTCTGGGCGTTCCCCAATGTCGCCATCGGTGCGCTGTGCGCGCTGGCCGCGGTGATCCTTGCGGTGTTGCTTGCGGTGAACTTCGTGTTCACCGAGCGCCGCCGTTCGGTGGAGAGCCGCAGCCTCAACGAACGCAACCAGCAGGCCATCATGCGCTTGCTGGACGAAATGGGCTCGCTGGCCGAAGGCGATCTCACGGTGAAAGCGACGGTGACCGAAGACATCACCGGCGCGATCGCGGACTCGGTGAACTTCGCGGTGGAAGCATTGCGTTCGCTGGTGACGACGATCAACGAGACGGCCGTGCAGGTGTCCGCCGCCGCGCAGGAAACGCAGGCGACCGCGGTGCATCTGGCCGAGGCCGCGCAGCATCAGGCGCAGCAGATCACCTCGGCTTCCGCGAAGATCAATGAAATGGCGGTGTCCATCGACCAGGTGTCGAAGAACTCCGCCGACAGCGCCGAGGTGGCGCAGCGCTCGGTGCAGATCGCGTCCAACGGCGCGGCCATCGTGCGGCAGACGATCAGCGGCATGGATTCCATCCGCGAGCAGATCCAGGAGACGTCCAAGCGCATCAAGCGCCTTGGTGAGTCGAGCCAAGAGATCGGATCGATCGTCGAACTGATCAACGACATCGCCGAACAAACGAACATTCTGGCGTTGAACGCGGCGATTCAGGCCGCCTCCGCCGGTGAAGCGGGCCGCGGTTTCGCGGTGGTCGCGGACGAAGTGCAGCGACTCGCCGAACGCGCTTCGGGCGCGACCAAGCGAATCGAAACGCTGGTGCAGACGATTCAGTCCGATACCAACGAGGCGGTCAGTTCGATGGAACAGACCACGACCGAGGTGGTGAACGGTGCGCGTCTGGCCGAGGACGCCGGCACCGCGCTGGGCGAGATCGAAACGGTGTCGAACAATCTTGCCGGATTGATTCAAGGCATCTCCAGCGCGGCGAAACAGCAGTCCGCGGCGGCGACCAACATCACCTCGACCATGCACGTGATTCAGGAGATCACCGCGCAGACCTCGGTGGGTGCCAGCCAGACCGCGGAATCGATTGGCAACCTCGCGCAGCTCGCGCAAGACCTGCGCCGCTCGGTGGCCGACTTCAAGCTGCCGGCGTAAACGGCAAGGGAGACGTTCCGCGTTCGCGCGGAACATTTGCAAGCGTACATGTGAGTTATCGACGGGCTGGATTGAGCGCTTCGACGGAAAACAAGATGCAACTCGAAGACGACACCGACTTCACCACGCTGGGCTGGGTCAAGCCGCAGATCGACGAGACCTTGGCTCAGGCGCGGCAAGCGCTCGAGGCTTACGTCGAGGATTCCGCCGACGCCAGCCAGTTGCGCTTTTGCGCCACCTGGTTGCATCAGGTGCAAGGCACGCTGCGCATGGTGGAGTTGTATGGCGCATCCATGCTGGCCGAGGAAATGGAAGCGCTGGCGCAGGCGCTGCTTGACGACAAGGCGCCCGATCGCGACGAGGCCTACACCGTGCTGATGCGCGGCTTGGTGCAGTTGCCCGATTATCTCGAACGAGTGCAGGCCGGACACAAGGACATCCCCGTCGTCCTGCTGCCGCTGCTGAACGAATTGCGCGACGCGCGCGGCGAAGCGCCGGTCGCGGAAAGCGCGCTGTTTGCGCCCGATCTCGAGCACAAGCTGCCCGACGATGCGCCGGGCGCGAAAGTCGCGTTGCCCTTCGGCGATCTGCGCCAGCGCGTCGGTTCGATCCGCGCGCGCTTCCAGACCGCACTCGCGGCCTGGCTGCGCGGGCAGGGCGGCGATGTCGCCGGCATGCGCCAAGCACTGGCGCAACTCGGCACGGTCTGTCATGAACTCGGCGCGCGCCGGTTGTGGTGGATCGCCGACGGCGTGCTCGATGCCCTGCAACACGGCACGCTGGATGTGCGCGGGCAGGACGCGGCGCGCCAGCAGTTCAGCCGCGTGGATCGCGCGATCAAATCGCTGCACGACGAAGGCGAAGCCGCGCTCGACGACGAAGAGGCGCGCGATCTCGCGCGTTCGCTGCTGTACCTACTCGCACAGGGGCAAGCCGGCGGAACGCGCGCCGACGCGGTGCGCAGAACCTATTCGTTGGACGCGCTGCTGCCGAGCGAAGAAGAACTGGAACACGCGCGCGGTTCGATCAGCGGCCGCAATCGCGTGCTGCTCGATACGGTTTCACAGGCGTTGAAGGAAGACCTGCTGCGGGTCAAGGAATCGCTGGACATCTTCCTGCGCCGCGAAGACCACAGCGTCGCGGAACTCGCCGCGCACGTGGAAACATTGCGCCGCGTCGGCGACACGCTGGGCATGCTGGGTCTCGGTGTGCCCCGGCAAGTCATCGCGGAGCAGCGCGAAATCCTGCAGGCGATCGCCGATGGTTCGCGTCCCGCCGAAGAAGAAACGCTGATGGACGTGGCCGGCGCGTTGCTGTTCGTGGATGCATCGCTGGACGACCACATCGAGCGCCTGGGCGGCCCCACGCCCGAGCCCGAAAAGGAAGAAGCCTCCGCGCCGTTGCCGCGTTCGGAAACGCGCAAGATCGTCGATGCGCTGATGCGCGAAGCGGCCGTGAATCTGTCGCGCGTGAAGGACGACATCGTCGCCTTCATCGAGTCGCCCTGGGCGCACGACCGCGTGATCGCCGTGCCGCGTCTGGTGGACGAAGTCAGCGGCGCGCTGCGCATGCTGGATCTGCCGCGCCCGGCGGAATTGCTGCTGGGCATCGGCCGCTTCGTGGAAAACGA
>DATFCO010000100.1:0-2866 GCA_035253005.1 Rhodanobacteraceae bacterium | reverse complement strand
TGCATATCGGCGTACTGCGTCAGCGTGTTCCTGATGAAGCGTTCGATCCTCACCGAGAAAGTCGCACGGCGCGGTTTCCAGATCTTCCGCGAATACTCGGTCAACCGGCTGGAGCTGACGCCGGTGAAAGAGGTGATGAGTCCGCAGATGATGACGATCCCCGGCAGCACCACCGTGCGCGAATGCGCCGAGCGCTATTTCGGCGCGGACCAGAAATATCGCGCTTACCCGGTGCTGGACGAAAGCGGCGCGCTGATCAACGTGATCACGCGCCAGGATCTGTTGCGCCTGCGCGAACAAGACCCTTCGGGTGAAAAGACGCTGGCGGAAGCGATGAACAAGGAACCGGTAGTCGCGTTCCCTGACGAGAGCTGCCAGAGCGTGGCGATCCGCGCGGCGGTGGAAAAGCTGGAGCGCATTCCGGTGGTGGACAAGCACACGCGCGCGCTGCTCGGCATCGTCACCCGCTACGACCTCCTCAAGCCATACACGCATTATCACCACGAAGAAAAGGTGCGCGAGCGGATTTTTCGCGGCTCGACCTGATCACGTGCCGTCGAGCGTGCAGCGCGTCAGCATCCCGCGCGCGAGCATCGCCTCACGGCGCGGGCGCAACAGCAGGTGCCAGCGGCGGCCGCCGAGCTGACGCCACAACACGGCCGCGCGGATCGCGGACAACAACAACGCGCGGATGCGTTGCACCTGCGCGGGCTGGTGCAGGTACAACGGATTGCCGACCACCATCACGCGCGGACGCAAGTCCGAAAGATTTTCCGAATAGAGATCGGCTGCGCGCGCGACCACGTTGGGGTGTGTCGGGCCGAAGTGCAACAGTTGCCGCTGCATGCCTCGCAGCCCTTGCTGCAGAGATTCGACCACGGCCGGATGGCGCCGCAGCGATCGCTCCAGCCGCAGGATCGCGAACACGATCCGCAGCAGTGCCGGGTCGCGCACCTTTCCATCGATCTGCGCGACGAGCATGCGCAGACCGTCGCACACGTTGACCACGCCGCCGTACACCTCAGCTACGCTGTCGCTTTCCAGCTTGAACACACTCGACATGCAGGTCTCGAACGCGATGCCGTCGCAGTCGCCTTCGGTTGCGAGGGAACGCACTAGCGAAACGGCCTGGAACAGGCCGCCGAGGGCGATCACGCGGGCTTCATTCATGGCGCGATCTCCGGCGCATCCGTAGAGGCGATGACGCCGCCGCCTAGACATTCGTCGCCCGCGTAGAACACCACCGACTGGCCCGGTGCCATGGCGCGTTGCACTTCGTCGAAACGGACATTTATGCCTCTATCCGTCGATTCTATTGCACACGCCTGCGCAACCTGCCGGTAACGCACCATCGCTTCGCAGCGCAAGGGCAGAGCGGGTTGTTCGCCGGCGATCCAGTGCACATTGCCGGCGACCAGGGTGCGGGACATCAGCCACCGATTCTGCGCGCCTTGCGCCACGTACACGATGTTCTTGCCGACGTCCTTGCCGGCCACGTACCACGGTTCGCCTGCGCTGCCCGTGCGGCCGCCGATGCGCAATCCCGTGCGCTGGCCGGGCGTGTAGAACATCGCGCCATGATGCTCGCCCAGCACTTCGCCTTCGGGCGTACGCAACTCTCCCGGTTGCGCGGGCAGATACTTCGAGAGGAATGCGCGGAAATCGCGTTCGCCGATGAAGCAGATGCCTGTCGAATCCTTTTTGTCGTGCACCGCGAAGCCGACCTCCCGCGCCAGCGCGCGCACCTGCGGCTTACGCAGTTCGCCCAATGGAAACAGCGCTGCGCCGAGCTGCTCCTGGTCCAGCGCGTGCAAAAAATAGGTTTGATCCTTGTCCGTGTCAGCGGCGCGCAGCAATTTGTATCGGCCTTCTTCGTGCATGACGCGCGCGTAGTGCCCGGTGGCGATCTTTTCCGCGTCCAGTTCTCGTGCCGCATCGAGAAAGGTGCGGAACTTGATCTCGCGGTTGCACAGCACGTCCGGGTTGGGCGTGCGGCCGGCGCGGTATTCGGACAGGAAATGCGCGAACACGCGCTCCCGGTATTCGGCCGCGAAGTTGCGCGCATGGAACGGGATGCCGAGTTTCGCGCAGACCGCCAGTGCGTCCTTGCGATCGTCGTCGGCACGGCAGGCAGAGTCGGCTTCGTCGTCTTCCCAGTTCTGCATGAACATGCCGGCGATGTCCTCGCCGGCGCGTTGTAGCAGCAGCGCGGCCACCGCAGAATCCACGCCGCCGGATAGGCCGACGACCAGGCGCACTTCAGCGCTCCCCGGGATGCGCAATCCCGTCGCCCACCAGCGACAACGGCCAGCGCGCGCCGGCCAGCCAGTCATCCAGCGTCGCGAGCACCAGCGGACTACGCAGACGTTCTCCCAATTGCGCGATTTGCGGGTACTCCAGCCAGTGCGCGCGCAACACGCCGTGATCGAGCGGGCGATCGGGATGATGACGCAGCGGTTTCGCGGCGAAGGCGAAGCGCACGATGTGCGAGCCGTGCTGTGCGCTGTCGTACTGGCGCGCGCCGATGAAGGCCTGCGGCTCGACTTCCCAGCCGGTCTCTTCCAGCGTTTCGCGGCACGCCGCTTGCAGCAGGCTCTCACCAGGTTCGAGGTGCCCGGCGGGCTGGTTGAACAACACCTGTCCGCGCACGTCTTCCTCGACCATCAGGAATCGGCCATGCCGGTGCACCACGCACGCGACGGTGACATGCGGGCGCCAGATCGTATCGTTGGGAATGTCGAGGCTGGAAGGCATCAAACTAGAACAGTTGAAAGCGCGTCATTGTGCCATCACACAGCGGATGCAGTTCACCTCTCGCAGTTCACAAATTGCGATCGTCCCTGATCGCGAAAGTCAAAAAGCAGCC
>DATFCO010000099.1:0-4053 GCA_035253005.1 Rhodanobacteraceae bacterium | reverse complement strand
GCGGTGCACGACGAGTTGAAAGGCGATCCGCTGCTGGGCTGCACGTTCGCGCCGCACGCGCCTTACACCGTTTCCGATTCGAGTTTCGAGCGCATCCGCACGCTGTCGGATCAGCTCGATCTGCCGGTTCACCTGCATCTGCACGAAACCGCGCAGGAAGTGGAAGACGCGAAGCGCGAGCACGGCGCGCGCCCGTTCGCGCGCATGCAGGGCCTGGGGTTGATCAACGATCGATTGATCGCCGTACACATGACGCAGTTGACCGACGCCGAAATCGTCGCCTGCGCCGAAGCGGGCGTGTCGGTGGCGCATTGCCCCGAGTCCAATCTCAAGCTCGCATCCGGTTTTTGTCCGGCGGAAAAACTGCGGCGGACTGGCGTCAATGTCGCCATCGGCACTGACGGCTGCGCTTCCAACAACAATCTGGACATGTTCGGAGAATTGCGCACCGCCGCGCTGCTGGCGAAAGGCGTGGCGAACGACGCGGCCGCTTTCGACGCGGTGTACGCATTGCGTACGGCGACGTTGAACGGCGCGCGCGCGCTGGGTTTCAGCGACCTCATCGGCTCGATCGAAGCCTGCAAGCAGGCCGACCTGACCGCCGTACGGCTGGACCTGCCGGAAACGCAACCGGTCTATCACCCGATTTCGCAACTGGTGTACGCCGCATCGCGCCGGCAGGTGAGCGATGTGTGGATCGGGGGAAGGTGCAAACTCGCGAACGGCGAATTGGTCGATGTCGATCTCGACGCGCTGCTCGCAAAAGCGACGCGCTGGCGCGAACGCATCGCGGCGATCCGCTGATGTCCCGATAGAATGGCGGCATGAGCGAAACGGTTCACAACGTTAATGCGGAAGAACTCGCGCGATTCGGCAAACTCGCCAGTCGTTGGTGGGATCCCGATGGAGAGTCGCGCCCGCTGCACGATCTGAATTCCGCGCGCATGGCCTGGATCGCCGAACGCGTCGCGCTGCCCGGTACGAGCGTCGCGGACATCGGTTGCGGCGGCGGGATCCTGTCCGAAGCGTTGGCGCGAGCGGGCGCGCGGGTCACGGCGATCGATCTGGCCGCGCCGTTGATCGACACCGCGCAACTGCATCTGCACGAATCGGGATTACAGGTCGATTACCGCTTGTGCTCTTCGCGCGAACTCGTCTCGCAGGAGCCCGGCGCGTTCGACGCGGTTTGCTGCATGGAGCTGATCGAGCACGTGCCCGATCCGGCGGCGCTGGTCGCCGATCTCGCCGCGCTGGCCAAACCCGGTGGACACATCTTCCTCTCCACGCTAAACCGCACGCCGGCCGCCTTCGCGCTGGCGATCGTCGGCGCCGAATACCTGGCGCGCCTGCTACCGCGCGGCACGCATCACTATGCGCAATTCCTGAAACCCTCCGAGGTTGCCACTCTGTTGCGGAGAGCCGGGCTCGAACTCGAGGAACTTGCAGGTCTCGCCTATAACCCGTTGACCCGAAAAGCCTCGATCGTCTCGCGTGTGGACGTGAATTACCTGGTCTGTGCGCGCAAACCCACATGAAACCGCTGCCGCGGCCGCTGGACGCCATGTTCTTCGATCTGGACGGCACGCTGGTGGACAGCGCGCCGGACCTGCACGATGCGCTGGTCGCGTTGTGCGCGGAGCGAGGACGCGAACCGCCTCCTTACGAGGTCTCGCGTGCGGTCACTTCGCGCGGCGCGCGGGCGATCGTGTCATCCGGGTTCGGCGACCTCGGACCGGATGCGGTCGACGCGCTGCTGCCGCGTTTCATCGAACTCTACACCGACACGCGTACCGCGCGGACCCACCCTTTTGCCGGCGTCGAGGAACTGCTGCGCAAGCTGGAATCGCGCGGCATCAAATGGGGCGTGGTCACCAACAAGGCCGGCTTCATGACCGCGCCGCTGATGGAGCAATTGGGTTACGCCGCGCGCGCTGCGGCGGTGGTGAGCGGCGACACCCTGCCGGAACGCAAGCCGCATCCGGCCCCGTTGCGGCTGGCCTGCTGGCGCGCGCTGGTGGACGCGAAGCGATGCGTGTTCGTCGGCGACGATCCGCGCGACATGGAGGCGGGCCGCGCGGCCGGCATGTACACCGTCGTGGCGGGTTGGGGCTATCTCGATCCCGAACAGGCGAAGCATTGGGGCGCCGATGCCTACGCCGACAACGCGATGCAGATCGCGAGCTGGCTTGATTAAGGCGCCGGTCGACCTCATGGCGGATCCCGCGCTCGAGAGCTGGTTGCGCGACTACCGCGCGGCGCATCCGCAACTCGATCCTGCCTGGATTTTTCTGCGTCGTGACCCACGCCGTGATGCGTACGGCGCGTTCGAGGCGCTGAAACAGGAATGGCTGGACGCGGTGTACGCGATCCGCGCGCAGAACGTGGCGGCGACCAAGCTGCAATGGTGGATGGAGGAGTTGCAGCGCGCGCACGAGGGTCGTGCGCGGCATCCGCTGACGCAGGCAGTGTTCGCGGACGAGCGCGCACGCGCGATTCCGCTTGCGCGATGGAACGAGGTATTTCAGGCGGCGTTGCTGGAATTGGAGGGGCCGCCGGTCTCCGACTTGTCCGCGCAACTGGCGCAAGCGGCGCCGTTGCACGGAGCGATCGCGCGCATAGAAGCCGCTCTATGGTTTGGTGGCGGCGTAGACGAGCAACGTGCGGAGAAGTCGGCCGCCGTGCAACGCGTCGTCTCCGCGCTGCGCAATCTTCCGATGGAAGTGGATTACGGCCGCACGCCGCTGCCGATGTCGCTGCTGGCGCGGCACGGCTTGTCGCAGAACGCTTTGATGGACGACGGGGACTCGCGCCGCGCCGCCTTGCGCGACCAAGCCCGCAACCTGCTGCGCGCGCTGGACGAGGCCGCTAAACTGTCGGGTCCCTTGAGCCTGTTTCGCGGCTTGCAGGTGCGGCTGGATCGCCGGGCTCTGCGGCGTGCCTTGCGCGCGGATGAACCTTTGGCCGCGATGCAGGGACTCACGGGGGGACTGGGCGCGCTGTTCGAGGCATGGAAAGCCGCGCGCGCTTGGCATTCCGCACAACAGCCCTGATATCCGGTTTTCGCATTCGGCAGGAACGACGATGTCCTCCCGCGACAACATCCAACGCGATCTGCCCGATGTCGCCGCAATCGCGCACCCCGATCATGCGGGCGCGCTGGACTGGGTCGGAATGGACGGCATCGATCTGCCGATCCGCTATCTCGATGCGCGAGGCGAAGCGCTGACGGCACCCGCGCGCGTGTCGGTGCAGGTCGATCTGGCCGACAATCAGGCGCGCGGTATCCATATGTCGCGCCTGTACCTGTTGCTCGAAGACACGCTGGCGACGCAGACGCTGACGCCTTCGATGTTGTGCAGCCTGCTGCACGCGCTGCTGGAATCGCACCGCGATCTTTCAACCTGCGTCCGCTTGCGGATCGAATACGCGCACTTGCTGAAACGGCCGGCACTGGTCAGCGCCAACGCCGGCTGGAAGTCGTACCCCGTGACGGTGGAAGCGTCGTTGATTGATGCACATTTCACCGTGCAACTCGGTTGCGAAGTGCAGTATTCCTCGACGTGCCCCGCGTCGCTGGCCTTGTCGCGGCAGGCCAACCAGCAGCGCTTCGAAGAAGATTTCGCACGCGTCACGCCGACCCATCACGCCGTGCGCGAGTGGCTCACTTCGGAGTGCGGCATGGCCGCGGCGCCGCATGCGCAGCGCAGCACCGCGAACGTACGCGTAAAACTCGCCGCCGGTTTCGAATTGCCGGTGTCGGAATTGATCGATGCAATCGAGCGCGCGCTGGCGACGCCGGTGCAAACCGCGGTCAAGCGGGAGGACGAGCAGGCGTTCGCGAAGTTGAATGCAGAGAATCCGATGTTCTGCGAAGACGCCGCGCGCCGCATCCGCGCCGTGCTGGAGGCCGACTCGCGCATCGCCGGCTACCACATCGTCGCGTCACACCACGAAAGCCTGCACCCGCATGATGCGGTAGCCGTGGTCAGCAAGGGTACGCTGTAGGAGCGAGCGTGGTCGCGACCGATGTGCGACGTGGTTCGGTCGCCTGCA
>DATFCO010000098.1:0-3870 GCA_035253005.1 Rhodanobacteraceae bacterium | reverse complement strand
TCAGCGCCACCGCATTGACGTAAACGCCGTGGCCGCTGGTGTGATTGAGCAACACGGGATTGTTGGGCGACACCGCGTCGAGGCTCGCCGGCAGCGGCAGGCCTTCGACATTCGGCTGCGGCACGGGCTTCCATTTGCCCTCGTGCCAGCCGCTGCCGACGATCCACTGCCCCGGTTTCGCCTTGGCGACGGCGGCTTTCACCATCGCAACGATCGCATCCCAGTTGGGCGCCTTGCCGAGTTCGAGTTGCATCAGCGAGTAGCCGGTGTCCATCAGATGTCCGTGGCCTTCCATGAAACCGGGCGTGACGAAGGCGCCGTGCAGGTCCAGCGTCTGCGTTTTCGGGCCGATGTAGCGCGCGATTTCCGCGTCGGAACCTATGCCTTCGATGCGCCCGTCGCGGATCGCGATCGCCTGCACCTGCGGCTGCAGCGGATCGAGCGTGGCGATCGTGCCGCCGCGCAGCACCAGGTCGGCGGGTTGCAACTTCGGCGGAAAGCCGGAGATCGTAGCGGCCGCGGCGAGCGTGGCGGCCGAAACGGCGAGTGCGGCTAGACCCAAGGCATGGAATCGCATATCGCATCCCCTCGGCGGCGTTGACGCGCCATTCTGCGCGTCACGGCCAAGGGTTTCAACGAATTCGCGGCGCGTCGACGCGCCGGTGCGATCATGTGATCATCATTGGCGTCGCCAAGGAGGTGCGCAATGAAGTCACGCTGGCCGGTGCGGGTCTTCATCATCTTCATGAGCGTGATCGCCACCGTTGCGGTGGGGTTCGCCATCGCCAATCTGATACCGGAAGAAGTGCTGCTGGACCGCGACATCCACGGCGCCAGCGCGGTGGACAGCCCCCAGTTCCACTACGAAGTTTCCAACCTGCCCGGGCCGGCCGTACTGGATGGCAACCGCGTCATCGACCTCCAGAACGGCGTGCAGATCTTCCCTGCGATGCTGGCCGCGATCCGCTCGGCGCGAAAATCGGTGGACTTCGAAACCTACGTGGACTGGTCCGGCCACGTCAGCCGCGAGTTCGCGCAGGCGCTGTCAGAACGCGCGCGCGCCGGCGTTCCCGTGCACGTAATGGTGGATGCCGTCGGCGGCGCCAAGATGGACGACTCGGTCGTGGACCAGATGCGCGCGGCCGGCGTGCAGTTCAAATTCTTTCACCCGCTGCACTGGTGGACGCTGGATCGCATCAACAACCGAGACCACCGGAAAACCCTGGTGGTGGACGGCAGGGTCGGTTTCACCGGCGGCGTCGGCATCGCCGACGAATGGACCGGCAACGCGGAACGTCCCGACCACTGGCGCGACATGCAATTCCAGGTCGAAGGGCCCGTGGTCGCGCAGATGCAGGCGGTGTTCGAGAGCAACTGGATTGTCACCACAGGGCACGTGCTATATGGCCCGGATTATTTCCCGAAACTGCCCGTAGCCGGCACCGCCTCGGCGCAAATGTTCTACTCCTCGCCCGACAACGGCAGCGAGAACATGCAGCTGATGTACCTGCTGGCGATCTCTGCGGCTAACAAGAGCATCGATCTGGAAGCGGCTTATTTCATCCCCGGCGACCTGATCCAGAAGGCGCTGAAGGCCGCGATGAAGCGCGGCGTGCGCGTGCGCGTCATCGTGCCGGGCGAACACATCGACAGCCACATCGTGATCGACGCTTCGCAATCCGAATGGGGCGCAGTGCTGGCGAACGGCGGACACATCTACCGCTACCAGCCGGCGATGTTCCACAACAAGATGATGATCGTGGACGGCTATCTCACCGTGATCGGTTCGGCCAACTTCGACGAGCGTTCTTTCAAGCTCAACGACGAAGCCAACTTGAACGTGTACGACGCCGACTTCGCTGCGCGCATGACGCAGGTGTTCGGGCAGGATCTCGCGCAATCGCACGAAGTGAGCTACGTGGAATGGCAACACCGACCGTGGCTGCGCAAGGTGGAAGACTGGTTTTCTTCGTTGGCTTCGTCGCAGCTTTAGGTGTTTTTTTCCCTTCAAGGCAACTCTGATCGATGCCTCGTCCAAAAAAACACTACGGCCAGCACTTCCTGCACGAGCGCGGCATCATCGAACGCATCGTCACAGCGATCGGTCCGAAACCCGGCGAGCGCATTGTCGAGATCGGTCCGGGCGAAGGCGCCTTGACCCTGCCGCTGCTGGACACCGCCGGCGCGCTGACCGCGATCGAACTGGACGCCGAGCTGATCGAACCGCTGCGCGAGAAATCCAAAGCGCACGGCGAACTCACGATCCTCCACGCCGACGTGCTGGAAACCGATCTCACCGCGCTGGCGAACGGCAGAAAATTGCGCCTGGCCGGCAACCTGCCCTACTACGTTTCCTCGCCCCTCCTGTTCCATTGCCTGCAACACGCGCGCGCGATCGCCGACATGCATTTCATGTTGCAGAAGGAAGTGGTGGACCGCATGGCGGCTGCGCCCGGCAGCAAGACGTATGGACGTCTGAGCGTGATGCTGCAACTGGCCTGCACGGTTGAACCGCTGCTGCGCGTCCCGGCCGGGGCGTTCCGGCCGCCGCCGCAGGTCGAATCCGCCGTCGTGCGATTGATTCCGCGTCCGCAAGCGCAACTGCCGAGTCCCGAACTGATACCAATGATCGAAAATATCGTGCGCGCCGCGTTCGGCCAGCGTCGCAAGACGCTCTCGAATGCGCTGTCGGGAACGCTGGACGTCGACGCCATCCGCGCCGCCGGCATCGATCCGCGCGCGCGCGCCGAAACGCTCAGTCCGCAACAGTACGTGGCGCTGGCTCAAACCGGACTTGCCCGCTGACAAATCCTCGCAGACAATCGCGCGCATGCCGGAACGGGACGACAATCAGCCCTACGCGATCGAAGTGTCGGTGGACACGCGCTTCGTGGTCGAGCAGTCGCAGCCGGAAGCCGACCGCTACGTGTTCGCCTACACCATCACGCTGCGCAACGTCGGCGAGGTGCCGGCGCGGCTGCTGTCGCGCCATTGGGTGATCACCGACGCCAACGGCAAGATCGAGGAAGTGCGCGGCGAAGGCGTGGTCGGTGAACAGCCGCGGCTGCAACCCGGCGAAGGCTACAGCTACACCTCCGGCGCGGTGCTGGCGACCGCCGTCGGCACCATGCGCGGCGAATATTTCCTGCACGCCGACGACGGCACCGATTTCCAAACGCCGATTCCGGAATTCGTGCTGTCGGTGCCGCGAACCTTGCATTGAGCGCGTTGTGGCGATCTACGCCATCGGCGATGTGCAAGGCTGTTATCCCGAACTGCAACGCCTGTTGGATCGCCTGAAGTTCGATCCGGCCGCGGACACGCTGTGGTTCTGCGGCGACCTGGTCAACCGCGGCGGTGAATCGCTGGAAGTCCTGCGGCTGGTGCACGGATTGCGCGAGCGCTGCATCGTGGTGCTCGGCAATCACGACCTGTCGCTGCTGGCCGTTGCGCAACGCAGCGCCGAAGCGAAGATCCGCGTCAATCCCGATCTGCGCCGCGTGGTGGAAGCCGAGGACGGCGGGAGGCTGATCGACTGGTTGCGTCACTGCAAGCTGATCCATCACGACGAAGCGCTGAACTTCACGCTGGTGCACGCAGGGTTGGCGCCGTCGTGGACATTGAAACAGGCGCTGCGCATCGGCAACGAAGTCGAACGCGCGCTGCGCGGACCGGGACATCGAGGATTGCTGGCGCGCATGTTCGGCAACAAGCCCGCGCGCTGGTCGCCGAAACTGCACGGGCAGGATCGCCTGCGCGCCGCGATCAACATCCTCACGCGCATGCGCTACTGCGACGTGCGCGGCCGCATCGACTTCGAAGCCAACGGCGCGCCCGGCACGCAACCGGCCGGCCTGTATCCCTGGTACG
>DATFCO010000097.1:0-2198 GCA_035253005.1 Rhodanobacteraceae bacterium | reverse complement strand
ACATAATAGACATTCTCGTCAATAAAGCAGTACCAAGCCTTAAAAAAACGCAGGGCCGCCGAAGCGGCCCTGCCGAGGGTTTTCGATGTACCGCTTCAGATCAGCCCTTGGGCGGCATTGTCTTCAGCGTGATGTTGTCGATACCGAGATTCCAGTTTTGCGGGCCGGGATAAGCGAAGCCGGGTTTGTAATAGCCGACCGAGGTCGAATCCACGCGCTTGAGGAACTGTGACCACTCCGCGCCGCTCGCCGGCGTGCCGTCGCCATGCGTGAATACCCAGTGAGCCGGGACCGTTTGCGAATCAGCGTTTACCGGAAACGTATACGTCTTCCAGCCCTTCGGCGGCCGCGCGCCCAAGGGGTACGTGTAAGTCGCGACGTAGGTGACATTGAAGCCGGTGTCATCCATCTGCATCAGTTGCAACGTGATGCCGCGATCGGTCGCCCAATCGCCGGGTTTGACGAGATTCAAATCGACGCTGAAGTCGGTCACGCCCATGTCGGTCCAGTCGCTGGTGAAGATGCTGTCGGACTTGAACTGATCGTTGTAGCCCGGCTGGAAGCGCGTGGAGGCCGTGCCCCAAGTCGGAACTTGCGTAGCAACGTTGTCCTGCTCCAGGAACTTGCCGGGGTTTCCTCCACTGGTTTCGATTACACGCGGCTGGTTGACCGAGGCAATCCACTTGCCCAGATCCGTGCCGTCGTCGTAGCTCTCGACATAGATGCGTGGTAACGGAATGGAGCCCAGATTGAGGCTGCCGCGTCCCGAAGCCCAATCCCAGCCGCGCTTGGCGATGTAACCGTGGTTGTTGCCGGCAGTGATGTCGTGGAAATACGAGGCGGGCATCGCGTACAACTGCTCTCCGGCCGGCGTCATCGCATCGACCGCGCCGTTGGCGATCAGCCGCGCCCAAGCGCCGGCGAAGATCGGCGCGGACAGGCTGGTGCCGCCGACCTGCACCAACTGGCCGTAGTTGTAGTAGATCGCGCCTGTGTTGGGATTGGCATCGAACGCCAGGTCCGGACCGCGCATGCCTTTGTACGTGCCGTAAGTGAGCGACGCCTGCCACGCGGGCGCGGATTCGAACGAACTCGGGCTGCCGCCGGATCCGATCCATTCGGTCTCGCGGCTGTAGGCGCCGTTGGCGGCATTCAAGGTCGTCCCCGCTACCGAGATCACGTATGGCGAACTCGCCGGATAGCTGGCCGAATTGAGTTTGCCGTCACCGCATTCGTCCGCGCCGTGATCTCCGGTGGAAACGGAAAATGTTTGTCCCTGCGCCTGCGCGATCTGGAACAGTGCATCGTCAGCCTGCGCCGAACCATCGCCGCCCTGCCCGCTGTCCTGGAAGCGCTCGCACTCGCCGAACGAGGCGTTGATCACCGAGGCCAGCGGGATGCTATCGGGCGGAGCGACGATCGAGTTCAACGCCGTGGTAACCGAACCGTTGTAGCCGCCGTACGCTGCGTAGAAAGTCAGACTCTTGACGCCGCCGGTCACGCCGATGATGTCCTGGCTGTCGAGATCCCACTCGATCGAACCTTCGTCGAAACTCTTGCAGCTCGGATCGGTGGTGCTGATGGTGCCGCTGCCATAACCGTCGTAATCGGTGCACACCACATGGGTGCTAACGCGCGGCAGCGCGTGCACATCGGTGAAGGTGTCGAGGTCGGTCAGCGTCTGCTCCATGCTGCCCCAGCCCCACACGGCGACATCCACGCTGTCGGCGGTTTTCAGGCCGGAGGCACCGTAGATCGAAGCGAATTCCACCGGATCATGGCCGCCGATGCCGCCTGCCGCGGCTTGCGCCGGTTGCGCAAAGTAGTTGGCCTTATGCACGCCCTGCAGGCCCAGCACCGCCTGCACGCTGTCGCGCAAACTCGCCGGTATTTTGATGTCGCTGGTGTTGGCGAAAGTGACGCGGCCATCATGCGTGCGCACCTGCGCCAGCGAAGTGTTGAATGCGCGTGCAGCGATCGCCGTCGTGCCGTCGGCATTCACCAGCATGCGGTTGGCCGAGATCCTGACGTTGTTGAAACCGGCGTTCTTCAGGAAGTTCGCGACGGCTTGGGCTTGCGCTTGCGTCGGCAGGTGATTGGCCGCCAATTGTGCCTTGCTCATCGGTTGATGCGGTTTGGCGTTGTAAGCGTGCAACTGATCCGGATTGCGCAGCTTCAGCGCGACGGTCACATGGATC
>DATFCO010000096.1:0-4007 GCA_035253005.1 Rhodanobacteraceae bacterium | reverse complement strand
GATCATCGCAACCGGTTCCGTGCCGATCGAATTGCCGTTCGCGAAATTCGACGGCAAACACATCGTGGACAACGCCGGCGCGCTGGATTTCGACGCGGTACCGAAGCGCCTCGGCGTGATCGGCGCCGGCGTGATCGGCCTGGAACTCGGCAGCGTGTGGAAGCGCCTCGGCGCGCAGGTCACGATCCTCGAAGCACTGCCGGATTTCCTCGGCGCCGCCGATGCCGACATCGCCAAGGCCGCCGCGCGCGAATTCAAGAAGCAGGAACTCGAGATCAAGCTCGGTGCGAAAGTCAGCAAAGCCGAAATCAAGAAGAACGCAGTCGAAGTCACCTACTCCGACAAGGACGGCGAGCACACGTTGACCGTGGACAAGTTGCTGGTCGCAGTTGGCCGCCGCGCTTACACGGAGAGTCTGCTGGGCGACGGCACCGGTGTGCAGACCGACGACCGCGGTCGCATCGTCGTCGACGAACACTGCTGGACCGGCGCGGACGGCGTGTGGGCCATCGGAGACTGCGTGCGCGGCGCGATGCTGGCGCACAAGGGTTTTGAGGAAGGCGTGATGGTCGCCGAGCTGATCGCCGGCAAGGCCGGCCATGTCGACTACGACATCATTCCGTGGGTGATCTACACCGAGCCGGAAATCGCCTGGGCCGGCAAGACCGAACAGCAGTGCAAGGCCGAGAACATCCCGTACAAGGTCGGCACCTTCCCGTTCGTTGCGATCGGCCGCGCGGTGGCGATGAACGAACCGGCGGGCCTGGTGAAAATGATCGCGCACGCGGAAACCGATCGCATCCTCGGCGTGCACATGGTTGGCGCGGAAGTGTCCGAGCTGATCGCCGAAGCCGTCGTGGCGATGGCGTTCAAGGGCTCGTCCGAAGACCTCGCCCGTATCGTGCACGCACACCCAACCTTGAGCGAAGCCGTGCACGAAGCCGCGCTGGCGGTGGACAAGCGCGCGATACACAAGTCCAACTAGAAATGGCGGCTGTTCGGCCACCTCGATTAATCGACCAACGTGAGCTGGCGGTACTCACTGCCGCACTTCAGACCGCGGGAACAGGCCTCTTTGACTGGTCCGGCAAGGATCTCGGCAATTTGCGAATCATTTCCCAGTGCGACTGCGGTTGCGCCAGCGTAGATTTCGCATCCAGCAAATCCAAAGCTCCGCGAGAGATGCTTGCTGATGGCATAGCAATAACAGCCAACAACAAATATGTCGGCGTAATCGTATGGGGCGATCGGTCAGAGGTTACGGGACTGGAGATTTACCCGATGGGCGGCGACGATCTATCTCTGCCCTCACCGCTTTCCATTATGTCGTGGGAAACTTTCGGTAA
This sequence comes from Rhodanobacteraceae bacterium, assembly GCA_035253005.1. Taxonomy (GTDB): domain Bacteria; phylum Pseudomonadota; class Gammaproteobacteria; order Xanthomonadales; family Rhodanobacteraceae; genus 66-474. Next base: position 2,661 of record DATFCO010000096.1, on the reverse strand, counting down.
GAGAAAACTGAAATGACCACGGTTCGGCCGGCCTCCTACGCCTTCCGCATCCGCAACGACCATGACGGCTATCGCGCCGGCATCGAACAGATGCGCGTGGATGATCTCTCGCAAGGCGAAGTGCTGATCAAGACCGCGTACTCCTCGGTGAATTACAAGGATGCGCTGGCGGGAACTGGCAAGGGCAAGATCCTGCGCACGTTTCCCTTGAACGGCGGCATCGATGTCGCCGGTCACGTGGTCGAATCTTCCGATCCGCATTTCAAGGAAGGCGATGCGGTGCTGTGCACCGGTTGCGGCCTGTCCGAAACGCGCGACGGCGGTTACGCCGAATACGCGCGGCTGCAAGCGCAATGGACGATCCCCCTGCCGGAAAATCTCTCGTTGCGCGAAAGCATGATCCTCGGCACCGCGGGTTTCACCGCCGGCCTAGCCCTGCTGCGCATGCGCGATAACCGCCAGCGTCCCGAACTCGGGCCCATCGCGATCACTGGCGCGACGGGCGGCGTCGGCATGCTGGCGATCGATATTTTTTCTCGCGCCGGTTACGAGGTGTACGCGATCAGCGGCAAGGCCGATCGCGCGGCATTTTTGGAAGGTCTCGGTGCGGCGAAGGTTTTGGATCGTCACGAATTGAATCTCGGCGACAAACCGCTGGAGACATCGCGCTTCGGCGGCGCGCTGGACAATGCCGGCGGCAAACTGCTCTCGCAACTGCTGGCGAGCACCGTGCCCTACGGCACCGTCGCCAGCGTCGGCTTGGCTGCCGACGCCAAACTCGATACCACGGTAATGCCTTTCATCATCCGCGGGGTCAGCCTGCTGGGCGTCGCGTCGGCCGGCACGGCGCGCGACATCCGTGAACAAGTGTGGCGGCACCTCGCTTCCGACTGGAAGCCGGCGCACCTGGATACGATCTGCACGCGCGAAGTCGCTTTGGACGAGCTGCCCAACGTGTTCGGGCACATGCTCAATGGCGGTTCGTTCGGGCGCACGCTGGTACGAGTCGCCGATTTGTGAAAAGTGTAGCCACGGACGACTGCGTGTCGCAAAACGCACCCGATGGCGCTTTACACGCGGCTTCCCTAGAATGCCGCGGAACGTTGCGGGGTAGATCCAATGGCGCGCATCCTGATCGTGGACGATTCGCCGTCGCAGTTGCTGGGTTTGAAACGGCTGGTCGAAAAGTTGGGCCATGAGACGCTGACGGCCGAGGACGGCGCGGCCGGCGTGGAAGCGGCCAAGCGCGAAAAGCCCGATCTGGTTTTGATGGACGTCGTGATGCCGAACCTCAACGGGTTCCAGGCCACGCGCGCGATTTCGAAAGACGCCGCCACCGCGCACATCCCCGTGATCCTAGTGACCACCAAGGATCAGGACACCGATCGCGTCTGGGGCATGCGCCAGGGCGCGAAAGCCTACGTCACCAAGCCGGTGAACGAGGCGGAGTTGACGAAGGCGTTGAACGAGGCGCTGGGGTGAGCCGGGCTTTCGTGAGATGCCTTGAACGGCATCTCACGCCGGCGAACGCACGCACAAGGATGTGCGGGCCGGCCACCGCCGCAGGGACGCATGCTTGACGGATCACACCCTCGGATCGAAATCCTTGAACGCCTTTTCGAACGTCTCGTACGCGGCGCGCGATTTGTCGTCGTCCGCGCGCGGCGTCTGGATCGTCAACGTGACGATCTGATCGCCGGGCGTGCGGGCGGGCATGCCGCGGCCCTTCAGGCGCAGCTTGCGTCCCGAACGCGAACCGGCCGGTATGCGCAATTCCACATTGCCGCCCAGCGTCGGCACCGGCACCTTCGCGCCGAGCGCGGCTTCCCACGGCGTGATTGGCACTTCCACCTGCACGTCGCTGCCATCGAGCTTGAAACGCGAGTCGTCGCGCACCTGCACTTCCAGCAGCAGGTCGCCGGCCGGTGCGCCCTGACTTCCGGGCTCGCCCTGCCCGGCGAGGCGGATCACGCGCCCGGGAAGAATGCCCGCGGGAATGTTTACTTCCAGGGTGCGGTCGCCGTGCGCGTCGCGCAAACTCAACCTTTGCTTGCCGCCCGTGTAGGCGGTATGCAGATCGATCGTCACGCCCGCACGCACGTCGCGCCCGCGCATCGGCCCGCGCTGCGCGCGCCCGCCCGCGCCGCGGCCGAACAGCGATTCGAAGAAATCGCTGAAGCCGCCGACGTCCTCGTCGCCCATGTCGCGGAACCGGAATCCGCCGCCGCCGTGCTGCTGCGCCCAGTCGGGCGGTGGACGGAATTGATCGCCGCCGCGATAACCGCCCGCGCGCAACTGGTCGTAGGCCGCGCGCTTTTCCTTGTCGCCGAGCACCTCGTTGGCTTCGTTGATCGCCTTGAATTTCTCTTCGGCGCCGGCCTCCTTGTTCTTGTCCGGGTGAAACTTGCGCGCGAGCTTGCGATAGGCCGTCTTGATCTCGGCCTCCGTCGCGGTCGGCTTCACGCCCAATATCTCGTAATAGTCCTTGAATTCCATGCGCCCCCCTGCAAATAAAAACCCGCGGTGGATCGCTCCGCCGCGGGTTTCGATCTTACGGGAACAAAGCGGAGCTTACTCGCCCGGCTTGATCTCGATCTTGCGCGGCGTGGTTTCCGGCTTCTTCGGGATCGTGATTTCCAGCACGCCGTGCTTGCCCTTGGC
>DATFCO010000095.1:0-7253 GCA_035253005.1 Rhodanobacteraceae bacterium | reverse complement strand
ATCGCAGAAAATTCGAGCAGCCAAAAAGTCCATGCACGGATGCGAGGACTCTCCACGCCCAGGTGGCGGAATTGGTAGACGCACTACCTTGAGGTGGTAGCGGGTAACTCCGTGGAGGTTCGAGTCCTCTCCTGGGCACCACGTTGTGTATTGATCCCGCCGACATGGCGGGATTTTTGTCTTCCGCCAATATCGCCGCCACCGTCGCGCTGCTTGTTGGTCTCCAGCGGAGACCACACGTAGCACTGGCGCATCCCGCCCTCGTCTGGGCTAACATCGGCGCGTTCCAGGATCGGAGGGGGTTTCATGAACAGCGCCACCGCAGTCGCGACTCCGCGCAGCGAGTTGACCATCCGCGGCCTGATCATCGGCGTGATCATCACGCTGGTGTTTACCGCCGCGAACGTCTACGCGGGATTGAAAGCGGGATTGACGTTCTCGACTTCGATCCCCGCCGCGGTGATCTCGATGGCGCTGCTGAAGGCGGTGCGCGACGCCACGATCCAGGAAAACAACATCGTGCAGACGGTGGCATCCGCCGCGGGCACGCTGTCCTCGATCATCTTCGTGTTGCCGGGCCTGATCATGATCGGCTGGTGGACCGGATTTCCGTTCTGGACTTCGTTCGGCATCTGCGTCACCGGCGGCATCCTCGGCGTGATGTACACGATCCCGCTGCGGCGCGCGCTGGTCACCGATTCCGACCTGCCGTACCCCGAAGGCGTGGCCTGCGCGGAAGTGTTGAAAGTCGGCGCGGGCGGCAGCGCGGAGAAACTCGGCAATATCCCGGTGGAAACACGCGCCCACGTCGATGCGCCGCCGACCGAAACGCAGGGCAGCAGCGCAGGGCTGCGCGCGGTGGTCACCGGCGCGATCGTGTCGGCGATCTTCTACGTAATCGTGCAGACGCGGATCTTCGCGTCCGACGTCGTCTCGTATTTCCGCATCGGTGACCGTGGGTCCGCCAGCGGTTTCGATTTCTCGCTCTCCTTCATGCTGTTCGGCGTCGGCCACCTCGTCGGCCTGTGGGTCGGTGTGGCGATGGGCGTGGGCGCGCTGATCGGCTGGGCGTGGGCCGTGCCGCATTTCACCGCGCTGCATCCGGCCGCGGGTGCGGCGGCGGATGTCGCGCAAGGCGCATGGAGCCATTACGTGCGCTTCGTCGGCGCCGGCACCATCGGCGTCGCGGCGATCTACACGCTGGCGAAACTGGTGAAGCCGGTCGTCGCGGGTTTGGCCGGCGCGCTGCGCGCATCGCGCGCGCGCAGCGCCGGCACGCTGGCCTCGATGCCCCGCACCGAGCACGACATGCCGATCGGCATGGTCGGTTTGATTTCACTGCTGTGCCTGATTCCGATCGCATTCCTGTTGTGGAACTTCAGCCGCACCAGCGGCCTCGGCGATCACACCTGGCTGCTGACGATCGGCGGCGTGCTGTTCGTGGTGATCCTGAGTTTCGTGGTGTCCGCGGTGTGCGGTTACATGGCGGGATTGATCGGTTCGAGCAATTCGCCGCTGTCGGGCATCGGCATTCTGGTCGTGATCATCGCCGCGTTGCTGCTGGTGTTCACCGGCGTGCAGACGGAAATGGGAACAGGCAAGGCGGTGGTCGCGTTCGCGCTGTTCATCACCGCGATCGTGTTCGCGGTGGCCTCCATCGCCAACAACAACCTGCAGGATCTGAAGACCGGGCAACTGGTCGACGCCACGCCGGAGAAACAGCAGTGGGCGCTGGTGATCGGCGTGATCGCAGGCGCGCTGGTGATTCCGCCGGTGCTGAACCTGATGCAGCAGGCATTCGGTTTCAACGGCGCGCCGGGCGCGAATCCCGCGCACGCGCTGCCGGCGCCGCAGGCGGGATTGATTTCCGCGCTGGCGCAAGGCGTGATCACGCACAACATCGACTGGAGCCTGATCGGCATCGGAGCGATCATCGGCGTGATCACCATCGTGGTCGATGAAATCCTGGCGCGCGCCATGAAAGGCCCGCGCCTGCCGCCGCTGGCGGTCGGTCTGGGAATCTATCTGCCGACTTCGACCACGCTGATGGTGGTGGTGGGCGCGATCGTCGGTGCGATCTACGATGCGCGCGCCGAGCGCGGCAGGAATCCGGAAGGTACCAAGCAGCTCGGCGTGCTGCTGGCGTCCGGCCTGATCGTCGGCGAGAGCCTGCTCGCGGTGCTGTATGCGCTGCTGATCGCCTTCGCCGATCAGATCGGTTTCAAGAATCCCGCGGCACCGCTGGCGGTGGTCGGCGATTCCTTCGCAACGCCGGCCTTGATCATCGGCGGCATCGTGTTCGCCGTGATCGTGATCGCCACGTACATGTGGGCCGCGCGGCGGGGACAAACCGCCGGCGCCTGACTCTGGTCGGCGAGCGGATTCCTTCAGTCCTCGAGCGCATCGCGCAGAGTTTCGCCGTCGCGGACCTGTACCAGCGCTCCGCGCACGGCAATGGCGCCGCGGCTGCTCAAGGCCCGCAGTGCGCGAGAGAGCGTTTCCGGCGCCAGGCCGAGTTGCGCGGCGATTTGCGCTTTGGCGGCGGGCAGGCGCAGATCGGGTCCGCCCTGCGCATCGAATTGTTCAGTCAGATAGCGCGCGACGCGCGGCACCGCGCCGTGCAGACTCAACGCTTCGATTTCGTTCCAGTGTGCGTGGATGCGTTGCGTCATCTGCGCCATCACCGCGCGGCAGGTGTCGAAGGATTCTCGCAGGATGCGCAGATACGCCTCGCGTTCGATTGTCACGAGTTCGGTATCTTCCATGGCCTGCGCATGCACGGGATAACGCGGCGGTTCGGTGAACAGGATGCTTTCGGCGAAACTCTGTCCGCCGCGCACCAGCCGCATGATTTTTTCGCCGCCTTGCGGCGAGACGCGGAACAGCTTCATCGCGCCACGCCGGACGATGTAGAAAACTTCGGCGCGATCGCCTTGCGAGAACAGCAGTTGCCAGGCTTTCAGCCGCCGCGAATGCAAGTGCGGGAGCAACGCGCGCCATTGCGCATCATCGACTGCGGACAACAGGTAGTGCCTGCGCAACGTCTGATCGCCGTCGTGCATGTGCCGTCTCCGCCTCCCTCCCGAAGAGCGTAACGCAACGCGGCTCAAGTGCGCACCGCCTCCGCGCCTTTCGGCACGCCGCGTACCAGCACCGGCGTCATCACGATCAGCCAGATCAGAAAAGCGAGTATCCACACGCACGCGGCCCAGATCCAACCCGCCGGACCGATCGCGAGCCGCAGCACCGCCGCGACGGTCGGCAGGATGAATACGAAGATCAACGGTGCATTGGCGCGGATCTCACGTCCGCTGTGGCCCACCGACACGCGCGTCATCATGCCCAGCGACAAGGTGCCGAGCGCGCCGACGGTGATGCCGTGCAGCGTTTCGATTTCCGGTTGATTCCAGATGCCGAACAGGCCGAGTCCGCGCACGATTAATCCGATCACCAGCCACAGATAACCCAGATGCAGCACCCACAACATCGGCTCGCGCAAGGTGCCCCAGCCGCGCCAGCCGAGCAGGCGCAGGAACGCGAGCGCGGCGACGATCAGCATGCACGCGCCGCGCGGCGGTCCGTCCACGCTCGCAAGACCGAGCAACAGCAGGATCGCCGCGCCGGCGTTCACCGCGATGTTCAATGGCGGAAATTGCGTCATCTTCAATTGCGGCATTTTGCGGCCGGTGAAAAACGGAATCACGCGTCCACCGATGGCGAGCATCAGCACCGTCAGCAGGTCCACGCAGTCCAGCAGTGCGCGGGTGACTTGCGCGAAATCCATTTTCGCCACGGCGATGTAGAACCAGACGTCGAGCGCGGCGTAGCCCAGCAGGATCGCGACCAGGAAAAAATTGCGCCGGTTGTTCGACAGCAGCACCACGCGCGCGACTAGCGCAGTGACCAGCAGCAGAAAAAACACGTCGAAGACCGCGCCCAGTGCCAGCGGCGCGGCTAGCAGCAGCGCGATGCGCGCGGCCAGCCACGACGAGGTGACGAGCGCCAGCGTGAGCGCCGTTGTAGTGGGAATGCCGGTCCAGTGTCCCGACGCGGTCAACACGAAACCGCCGATCAGCGCGCCGGCGAATCCGTACAGCATTGCGTGCGCGTGCCAGGGAATCGGCGCCAGTGCCGCGGAAGGATTCCAGCCCAGGTGCAGGAACAATCCCCACGCGAGCATGCCGAGCGTCGCGAACAGCGCGGCGCACAGGAACAGCGGGCGGAATGGAAGGGGTGCGCGCCGGATGGTGCCGGACAGGGGAATCGAGGACATCTTGTTTCCGGTTCGTTGGTTGAAGGTTGCCCTTCAGGGCACGAGCCTGCCTTGATTTGCATCAAGCGTGCGCGAGCCGTGTACCGTTGAACCCGCGGTAGCCGCCGCGGTCGAAGGTGTCGGCAGAACGGTCCGCAAGACCTTGAAATCGCAGCAAACAATCCCGACAACTCCCCAGCCACACTCGAACGGATACGAGCCATGCGCAGAATCCTGTTGTTCGTCGCCACCAACATCGCGGTCTTGGCGCTGCTGACGGTCATTTGCTACGTGTTTGGCATCGACCGCCTGGCGGCGGTGCAGGGCATCGGCGGACTGGGGCCGCTGCTGGCTTTCGCCGCCATCTTCGGTTTCGGCGGCGCGTTCATTTCATTGGCGATGTCGAAATCGATCGCCAAATGGACCACCGGCGCACGGGTGATCGCGCAGCCGCGCGACGCCGACGAGCGCTGGCTGTTCGATACCGTGCGGCATCACGCGGAACAGGTCGGCATCGGCATGCCGGAAATCGCGATCTACGACGGTCCCGAGATGAACGCGTTCGCCACCGGTGCGTCGCGCAATCACGCGCTGGTAGCGGTCAGCGCCGGCCTACTGCGCGGCATGAACCGTGACGAGGTGGATGCGGTGCTGGGCCACGAAATCACCCACGTCGCCAACGGCGACATGGTGACGATGACGCTGTTGCAAGGCGTGCTCAATACTTTCGTGATCTTTCTCGCGCGCGTGGTCGGGCGGATCGTGGACAGCGCGATCGGCGGCAACAACCGCGGCGGCGGTTTGGGTTACTTCGCGATCGTGATGATCCTGCAACTGGTGTTCGGCATCCTCGCTTCGTTGATCGTGATGGCGTTTTCGCGCGCGCGGGAATTCCGCGCCGATGCGGGCGGCGCGAAACTCGCCGGGCGCGAGCGCATGATCGCGGCGTTGCAGCGATTGCAGGCTCAGCATGGTGCAAGCACGCTGCCGCAGGCGATGGCCGCGTTCGGGATTTCCGACAAGGCTGCGCGTGGCCTGCAACGCCTGTGGATGAGCCATCCGCCACTGGAAGAGCGCATCGCGCGGTTGCGTAGCATGGCCGCTTGAGGTTGCTGCGCGATTGATGGCCAAGCCTGATCGCGGCGTGGGATCTCCACACAGCGCCGGAGTGCGCCTCGACACCTGGCTGTGGGCCGCGCGTTTCTTCAAGACGCGGAGCTTGGCGAAACAGGCGATCGAGGCAGGGCGCGTGGAACTCGATGGACGCGTTTGCAAGCCGGCCCACGCGCTGCACGCCGGCTCGATGCTGCGCATCACGCGAGGCGAAGAGTGTTTCGAAATCGAGGTAGCCGAATTGAGCGAGCGCCGTGGTCCGGCGTCGATCGCGCAAACGCTTTATCGTGAATCGGAATCTTCACGCCTGGCGCGCGAAGCCGCGCGCGGACAGCGCCGCGCCGAACGTGCGGGTTATCAGCCCCCGGCTGGCAAACCCGACAAACGGGCGCGGCGTTTGATCCGCGCATTGGGCGATATCGATTCGCTGTAATTGCCCCTCACCGGCGCTTCGCGCCCCTCTCCCCGTGAACAGGGAGAGGGAAATCAAAAGCGGCGCATCAAGAACCCCCTCTCCCCGCTTGCGGGGAGAGCAGACAAGCGCGTAGCGCTTGTCGGGTGAGGGGCATTCTGAATCGCTGTCGCGAGCAGGCTCGCTCTACAAAAGCGATTTCAGACCGCACAAGATTTCCAGTTGTAGGGCGGACTCTGTCCGCCACCCGCGCCGGACCCTGCGGCGGGCAAAGCCCGCCCTACAAAAGCGCCTTCAGGCGGTACAGAACGTCCAGCGCTTCCTTTGGCGTGAGCGCATCCGGATCGATCTCCGCCAGCGCGCGCTCGGCGGCGGAAGGCGGGCGCGGTGCGAACAGATCGGCTTGCGGTTTTATCTCGCCGTTGGAGGGGGCCTTGCGCGCGACCGATAAACGCGCACCGCTTTCCAATTCCGCGAGCGTGCGCCGCGCTTCGACGATGACGCTCTTCGGCAAACCCGCCAGTGCCGCCACCTGCAAACCGAAGCTGCGATTCGCCGGTCCTTCCTTCACCGCGTGCATGAAGACCAGTTGATCGCCCTGCTTTTGGTCGTGATATTCGACGGCATCCAGATGCACATTGGCGATGCCGTCGACTTGCGCGGCGAGTTCGGTCAGCTCGAAATAATGCGTGGCGAACAGCGTGAACGCGCGATTGACCTTCGCGAGGTGCACCGCCGCCGCACGCGCCAATGAAAGCCCATCGTAGGTCGAGGTTCCGCGCCCGACTTCGTCCATCAGTACCAGTGATTGCGGCGTGGCGTTGTGCAGGATGTTGGCGGTTTCACTCATCTCCACCATGAAGGTGGATTGTCCGCGCGCCAGATCGTCGCCCGCGCCGATGCGGGTGAAGATGCTATCGATCGGACCGATGTTCGAGGATTTCGCCGGCACGTAGCTGCCGATGTGCGCCAGCAGCACGATCAGCGCGCACTGACGCATGTAGGTGCTCTTGCCGCCCATGTTGGGACCAGTGATCACCAGCATCCGTTTCGAATCGTCGAGCGCCAGATCGTTCGGTTCGAACGGCTCCTCGCGCACCTGTTCCACCACGGGGTGCCGGCCGCGCTCGATCGCGATGCCGGGCTCGTCCGTGAGTTGCGGACGCGACCAGTCCAGCGCTTCCGCGCGTTCGGCAAGGTTTGCCAGCACGTCCAGTTCGGCGATCGCGTTCGCGGCTTGTTTCAGCGGCTGCAAGCGATCGATCAGCGCATCCAGCACGCCTTCGTACAGCGCACGCTCGCGCATCAGCGCGCGCTCCTTCGCGGACAAAACCTTGTCCTCGAACGCCTTCAGTTCCTCGGTGATGTAGCGCTCGGCGTTCTTGGTGGTCTGCCGGCGCGTGTAATGCGCGGGCGCCTTGGCGTCGTGCGTCTTGCCGAACTCGATGTAGTAACCGTGCACGCGGTTGTAGCCGA
>DATFCO010000094.1:0-6191 GCA_035253005.1 Rhodanobacteraceae bacterium | reverse complement strand
CCCTGCTGGTCCAGCAGCGCGGCCAGCACGTGCGCCGGCTCCAGCATATTGTTGTCGCGCCCGACCGCGATCGATTGCGCGTCGGACAGCGCCTGCTGGAAGCGTGAGGTGAGTTTGTCGGTGCGCATGGCGGCCTCGCCGGGAAAGTCGGGAAAAGATGCGGGCGCGCGCGCCCTGCTTCAAGCGCGCAAGCCGCGCATCGTATGATTCTGCCGCCGAATGGCCGGCTGTGGAACGATGGTGTCATATTGAGCGTAGTGATGAATGCCGGATCGCGGCCGTCGGCACCGGCGCGCATCGGCTGGGGGTTTTTCAACGCGCTGCAATTGATCTACACGATCGCCTGGACCGCCGGCTGCATCGTGCTGGCGCTGGTCGTGAAAGCGGCCTGCGGCGGGCGTACGTATCTGCCGCTGCGCATGGCGGCCCGCGTGTGGGCGCCCGGATTGCTGCATGGCGCGCTGACGAAACTGCGCGTCGAAGGACTCGAGCGGGTGGACTGGTCGCGGCCGCACGTGTTCGTGGCCAATCACCAATCCATCATCGACATCTGCGCGCTGTTCCGCGCGCTGCCGGTGCCGCTGCGGTTCGTGCTGAAAGAGGAACTGCGCGGCGTCCCTTTCATCGGCTGGTACGCGGGGGCGATGGGCATGGTGTTCATCGAACGCGGCAAGGCGCGCGACGCTTCGCGCAATCTGCGCGCGGCGGCGCAACTGCTGCGCGGCGGAGCCAGTTTCTGCGCGTTTCCGGAGGGCACGCGCAGCCGCGATGGTGCATTGCAGCCGTTCAAGGGCGGCGCCTTCCAGGCCGCGATCGAAGCGCAGGTGCCGGTGGTGCCGATCGCGATCGAAGGTTCCGGCGCGGTTTTGCGCCCGTCGGGTTTCCGGGTGCGCCCAGGCGTGATCCGTATATGCATCGGCGAACCGATCCCCACGCTCGGCCTGCAACCGCACGACCGGCAGAAACTCGCGCGGCGAGCGCATGATGCGGTTAACGCGATGCTGCATTGATCGGTCGCACCGCGATTGTGGTTTGGCCGTTCACAACCGATGCGGCAGAATATCCGGTCGGGCTACTTTGACGGATCGAGGTGCCGATCACCGATCGCCAATCCACCGATGTCCTTCCCGCTCCGCCCGATCCCGGCGCGGACGATGGCTGGGCGCTGTTCCTCGACGTCGACGGCACGCTGCTGGACTTCGCATCGACGCCGCAGGATGTGTACGTCGATGCACGGCTGCACGAGAATCTGGCGAGCTTGCGCGAACACCTGCACGGCGCGATGGCGCTGCTGAGCGGACGCTCACTGCAACAGATCGATCAACTGTTCGACTGGCGCGGTCACGCTGCCGCCGGATTGCACGGCGCGCAATTGCGGCACGCCGACGGCGGCGTGCGCGAAGACGGCGGCGAGATGCGCATCGCCTCGCTGCGCGCGCTGGCCCAGTCGCGCGTCGCGGGATTGCCCGGCGTGCTGCTGGAAGACAAGCGGCAGGCGCTGGCGCTGCATTACCGCAATGCGCCGGCACGGCGCGCGGAAGCCGAAGCGCTAGCGCAGGAATTGCTGCGGCGCGCGGGCAGCGGTTACGCTTTGCAGCACGGCAATCACGTGGTCGAATTGAAGCCCGCGGAGTTCGACAAGGGCACCGCGTTGGCCGCGCTAATGGAAAGCACGCCCTTCCGTGGCCGGCAGCCGTGGATGCTGGGCGATGATCTCACCGACGAACACGCCTTCGAGGAAACCAACGCGCGCGGCGGCGTCAGCGTGATCGTCGGCGCGCGACGCCCGACGCAAGCGAATTTCGCGCTGCCCGATCCCGCCGCCGTGCGCGCCTGGCTGCGCGGCGTAGCGCGGCGCGTCATCTGATCTTTTCGCCAAGGAGCCATCGTGGCCAAGTCAGCCAAGTCTTCTTCCGCATCGAAACGCAAACGTCCGCCGAAGAGCGAACGCGCGTCGGCCAAGAAAAATACAGCGAAGCGGAACGCGACCGACAAGCTCAAGGCCAAGCCGGCCAAACCGCTCAGCCGCAAACAACGCGCATCCGAACACGACGCGCAGCAGAAGGCCGGCGCGATGCGCTCTCGCCCGCAGCAGGCCAATCTCGATCTCGGCATCATCGGCAACGGCACGATCAACGCGCTGATCGACGGCCGCGGCCGGATCGTGTGGCACTGCGTACCGGCGTTCGACGGCGATCCGGTGTTCTGCTCGCTGCTTTCGCCGCAGATCGGCGAAGCCGGCTTCTTCGACATCGAGCTGGAGAACGAAACCGGCCACGAGCAGTGGTACGTGGACAACAGCGCGGTGCTGGTGACGCGCCTGACCGCGAAGGACGGCGCGCAGGTGGAGATCACCGATCTCGCGCCGCGCTACAAGCAGCACGGCCGCATCTTCCATCCGATGCAGATCCTGCGGCGGTTGCGGCCGGTTTCCGGTTCGCCGCGCATCAAACTGCGGCTGCGGCCGCTCACCGGTTATGGCGCGCGCAAACCTGATCGCACTTTCGGTTCGAATCACCTGCGCTTCATGCTCGATCCGCTCACCCTGCGCATCACCACCGATGCGCAACTGCCGATGCTGCGCGACGAGCTGCCGTTCCTGCTGGACGGAGAAGTGCACCTCGTGATGGGCACCGACGAAACCCTGCACGAATCGCCCGGACATTATTTCCGCGAAGCGCTGGATGCCACGCTCGACTACTGGCACGAGTGGGCGCGCTATCTGTCGATTCCCGCGGAGTGGCAGGAAGCGGTGATTCGCGCCGCCGTCACATTGAAGTTGTGTCAATACGAAGGCACCGGCGCGATCATCGCGGCGATGACCACGTCTATCCCGGAAGCGCCCGGCACCGTGCGTACTTGGGATTACCGCTATTGCTGGCCGCGCGATGCGGCGCTTTCGGTGCGCGCCCTGAATCGGTTGAGCGCCACGCGCAGCATGGAAGAGTACATGCGCTATATCTACAACCTCGCGGTCAAGGAAGAACGCATGGCTCCGGTGTACGGGATTCACTTCCAGGACGAATTGCCCGAACGTCAGGAACCGCATCTGAAAGGCTATCGCGGCATGGGGCCGGTGCGCGTCGGCAACGAGGCGTGGAAGCAGCAGCAGAACGACATCTACGGCAGCGTGGTGCTGGCCGCCACACAGATGTTCTGCGACCGCCGGCTGGTCGCGCCGGGCGACGAGACCGCGTTCAAGCGGCTGGAACGCTGCGGCGAAGCGGCATACAAACTCTTCGACCAACCCGATGCCGGCTTGTGGGAACTGCGCGGACGCAAATCCGTGCACACCTATTCCGCCGTGATGTGCTGGGTCGCATGCGACCGACTCGCGCGCATCGCCGGCTGGCTGAAATTGGAGGAACGCGCGCGCTTCTGGCATCGACGCGCCGATCGCATCCGCGGCATCGTGCTGAAACACGCCGTGCACCAGGACGGCTATTTCGTCGAATCCTTCGGCAGCGAGGATCTCGATGCCAGCCTGTTGCTGCTGGAAGGCCTGCGCTTCATCGCGGCCGACGATCCGCGTTTCGTCAAGACGGTACAGATGGTCGGCGAGAAGCTGATGCGCGACGGTTTCCTGCTGCGCTATGCCAAACCCGACGACTTCGGCGCGCCGAAAACCAGTTTCATCGTCTGCAATTTCTGGTACGTCGAGGCGCTGATCGCGATCGGTCGCACCGACGAAGCGCGCGAGCTGTTCGAGAAACTGCTTTCGATGCGCAATCCGCTCGGCCTGATGTCCGAGGATCTCGATCCGGAAACAGGCGAACTGTGGGGCAATTTCCCGCAGACCTATTCGATGGTCGGCCTGATCAACGCCGCGCGCTCGCTCTCGACCAAATGGAGCGACATCCTGTGAGTGCTGCCGCAAAACGGCGGCATGCAGCAGGTCGAACTGCTGCAAACAGACCTGCTGCAAATCGACTCGTGGTGGTCTCCAACCGCGTCGCCTTGCCGAAGGAGTCGCGCGCGGGCGGACTGGCGGCGGCGATGCAGTCGGCGCTCTCCGAAACCGGCGGGCTGTGGTTCGGCTGGAGCGGCCGGATCGTCACGCCCGGCTCGCGCGAGCTGCGCGAGCAGCGCGACGGCAACATCGAATACGCGCTGCTGGATCTCACCCGCGCCGAATACGACGCGTATTACCTCGGCTTCGCCAACCGCACGCTGTGGCCGCTGCTGCACTTCCAGCCCAACCTGGTCGATTACAGCCGCGAGCAGCACGCCGGCTATCTCGACGTGAACAAGCTGTTCGCGCAGCGGCTCGCGCCGCTGCTGCGCAAGCGCGATCGCGTGTGGGTGCACGATTATCACCTGATCCCGCTGGCCTCTGAATTGCGCAAGCTGGGCGTGGATGCGCCGATCGGTTTCTTCCTGCACATCCCGCTGCCGCCGGCACAGTTGTTGAACACGCTGCCCGGCCACGAGGAATTGTTCTCGACCTTCGGTGATTACGATCTGGTCGGCCTGCAAACGAAGGACGATGTACGCGCGCTGCACGACTACCTGCGCGAGGAATGCGGCGCGGCGATCGAACGCGACGGCCGCGTGCGCATGCGCGACGGCCGCACGTTCCGCAGCGCGGCCTTTCCGATCAGCATCGACACCGAACGCGTGGCGAAGCAGGCCGCCAGCGCGGTGCGCAGCGCGGCCAGCGAACGCCTGCGCGGCAGCCTCGAGGGCCGCGACCTCGCCATCGGCATCGACCGTCTGGATTATTCGAAGGGATTGCCGAAACGCTTCGAAGCCTTCGGCCGTTTCCTCGGCACGCATCCGAATTGGCGCGCCAAGGTTTCATTCCTGCAGATCGCGCCGCCTTCGCGTCAGGAGGTTCCGGAATATCGCGAACTGCGCACGCGTCTGGAGCGGATGGCCGGCGCCATCAACGGCCGCTACGCGGAGCCGGACTGGGTGCCGATCCGCTACGTCAACCGCAGCTTCCAGCACAACACGCTGGCCGGTTTCTGCCGCATGTCGAAACTGGCGCTGGTCACGCCGCTGCGCGACGGCATGAACCTCGTCGCCAAGGAATACGTCGCCGCGCAAGCGCCGCACGATCCCGGCGTGCTGGTGCTCTCGCACTTCGCCGGCGCCGCGCGCGAACTCGACTCCGCGCTCTGCATCAACCCCTACGACATCGACGAACTGGTCGCCGCGATCGAGCGCGGCCTCACCATGCCGCTACCCGAACGCCGCGAACGCTGGCAGGCGATGTTCGATTATCTGAAAGAACACGACATCACCGCGTGGCGCAAAGCCTTTCTGGCGGCGCTGGCGCAGGCGATGCGGTGAAGGTCCTCAACGACTGAGTTCGCCGTAGTCCAGCGTCTGGCTCAGCGTGCCGTCGAGGTTGTCAGTGATCGTGGTCAGCCGGTTGGCAGTGTCGTAGCCGTAGTCCCAGCTCTGGATATTCGGCACGCGGATGCCGATCAGCCGCATGGCCTCGTCATAAGCATTGACGTTGCGCAGGCCGTTAGACGAGTATGACGATCTCACGAAGAGATGTCTACTTCATCCGGCTACGCTGACTCAACTTGTATAGTCAGTCTCTTGATTTTTTCATTCCATCGGAAAGATTCACGACGAAGTGTGCATTCATATCTTTAGCCACGTCCCAGAACTCACCACATATTGCAGAATCTGTGATTTTGCAAATTTGTAGACCATCCCACGCTATACGGTCTGACTTCCACTCTCTACCATGAGGTCCGTAGGCCAGCAATTGAGTAAAGTCAGCAAACACTATTAGATTACGTGCCAAAATTGGACGAATATCTGTGATCGGTTTTATCTCAAGGTTTTCATGTAATTTAGGATCGCTTGCCGTGACCAAATAGCCGGCACCTCCAGCCACAACGCAAAAGCGCTCCGGGTCTGGAGTTGAAAATAGTCCTGACATCCCACGTTGTGAATATTCTCCGAATGCAAAAGTTCCTAACCATGCTCCACCGCTTCTCGGGTGCACTTTCACCAATACTCCATCCGAACCACCCTCTGTGGTTGCACCAGGAAAATAAAAGTGTGGCATCATATGATCTACTGTTTCTGTCAGCAGATCACACTCATATAAACGGGGAAACGTATAATCCAGCTTATAATTTTCCATGTATCTCACACTTCCCTTTTTGTGATTCAAGATATCAGTGCGGTCTGAAGAAATAGTGTGTTATCTGATTCGCATTATTCAC
>DATFCO010000093.1:0-2461 GCA_035253005.1 Rhodanobacteraceae bacterium | reverse complement strand
GGACGCGTTCGATCGGCGAATACAAGCGTACTTCCAGCGTGTTGGCTCCCGCGTGCAACAACGGTTTCACCGGCGCGGACCAGCGGCGAAACATGTTGTCCGAGCTGATGAGCTTGCGACCGTTGAGATAAACGTCGGCGAACGTGTCCAGCCCTTCGAACACCAGTTCGACGTGACCGCGTCGCAATGTCGCCGCGCCCACGTTGAAATTCGTGCGGTATTGCCAATCCGACAAGCCGACCCACTGCACCTTCGCTTCGTTCTCCCCGAGATAGGGATCGGGAATCAGATGCCGCGCCAGCAGATCGGTTTGCGCCGAACCCGGTACTGTGCCCGACAGCCAGTGCGCCGCTTGCGGATAATCTTTCGCGTTCGCGTCCGGCGCCAGCCGGAATTGCCAGCCGGCATCCAGCGATTGCGAACTTGACGGCGCTCCGGCCGTCGCGCCGCAAATCAGCAATGCGAAAGCGGCAATGCACGCGCGCAACACTTTTCGACACCCGCGCGTACACCGCGCGCTCATCGCACAATGATCTCGTCGCAGAAAATCCACGTCTGCAAACCTTCTACCGGTTTGCCGTAACGCGTGGCGGTGAGGCGCAGATAACGCGCATTGACCGGTGCCGCCAAGTCGAAGCGCACATCGCGGATCGACGTGCGCGGGTCCTGCGGATCGGGATTCAGCGGCAATGTCTGCAACGTCTTCCAGTGTTTGCCATCATCGGAAACCGCGAAGCCCACCTCGCGCGGCAGCAGGATCCACGCGCCGGACTCCTGCAGGAAATGCACATCGATCGAATGCAGCGGCGTCGTCTGTTGCAAATCGATCGTCGCATCCATGTCCGCGCCCTGCCAGCCGGCCCACGAGCCATCGCGAAAATCCGTACTGCCGAGGATGCCGTCGTTCAAAACGCCGGAATATTGCGCGGCCGGCGGCGTCGCGTACGTCAACGGTTTGCCCAGCGCGAGACCGTTGCCCGCGAATTGGAAAGCCGCAGGCGTGTGATACTGCACGCCGTTCCGGACCGGCGCGATCTTCAGCGTGTTCGGCGGTGAATACAGATCCAGAACGTCGCCGAACCACGGCGAGTGCATCGTCGGTTCGCTGCCATCCGTCGTGTAGTGCAATTGCAGATCGTCGAAGCCGCGAGCCGCGCGCACCCGCCAGCGCTGGTGATCGGCGTTGTAGCTCAAGCGGTAATCGACGATGTCCTTGTCTTCCGGTCCATAGGCGACACGCTGCGCTGCGAGCCACGGATGTTGCGTCTGCACGCGGCGATTAAAGTCGGCGTAGTCGCGTGCATCCGGATTCCACAATCGTTCCGCAAACGCCATCAGCCGCGGCCAGAACATCGCATCGCCGTTCAAGGGCGTGACGCGCTCGGCCCAGAGCGGCGCTTCCGCGCCCAGCACCTGCGCGCGATGCGCAGCGTAGGCCGCATCGGCGAACGCATCGGTGCGATAGACGTCCTGCAGCGTCATGTCGTCGATCGGCGTGTCGAAATAGAACGGCCCGGCCACTATCACGCGATTGCCATTCGCGAGCGCCTGCTCGCTGGCCGCATCGCCGCGCCACGATTCCACGACAGCACCTGGATCGAGATGTCCTTCCAGGATCTCGTCCCAGCCGACCAGTGTCTTGCCTTTGCCCGCGAGATATTTGCGGATGCGTTCGACGAACCAGCCGTGCAGCCCTTCCTCGCCTTTCAATCCCTGCGCATTCGCGAGCTTTTGGCAGGAATCGCAGTCCTGCCAGACGTCTTGCGGCACCTCGTCACCACCGATGTGGATGTATGGCGACGGAAACAGCGCTATTACCTCGTCCAGTATGTTCTGCAGGAATTCGAACGTGCTGTCGTTGCCGACGCAATCGGCGTTCTTGAACACGCCCCAGCCTGTCGGCACGGCGATCTGTTTCCCGCTGCATGACAGTTCCGGATAGGCGGCGATCGCGGCGCTGGTGTGCCCAGGCATTTCGATTTCCGGCACCACCATCACATTGCGCTTGTGCGCGTAGTCGACCACTTCCCTGATTTGATCCTGCGTGTAATAGCCACCGTAGCGGCTGCCATTGGTTTCTGTGCGCCACGCGCCGACGCTCGTCAATTTCGGATAGCGCTCGATCTGGATGCGCCAGCCTTGATCGTCGGTCAAATGCCAATGGAACACATCGAGCTTGTAATACGACATCAGGTCGATCTGCTTCTCGACGTACTCGACCGGAAAGAAATGCCGCGCCACATCCAGCATCGCGCCGCGCCATGGATACGCCGGCGCGTCGTCGATGCGAACGGCGGGAACCTGCCGATGCGATCCCTCGTGCGCGAGCAATTGACGCAAGGTCTGCACGCCCCAGAACAGGCCGCGCTCATCGGATGCGGTTATTTCGATGTGCGACGGCGTGACGTTCAGGCGATAGGCTTCATCGCCCTTGATCGAATCGTCGAGACGCAGTGCGATG
>DATFCO010000092.1:0-13137 GCA_035253005.1 Rhodanobacteraceae bacterium | reverse complement strand
TACGTGCCGACCGCGCACATGAACGTGCGCTACTTCGAGGCGCGCAAACCGGATGCGGAACCGGTGTGGTGGTTCGGCGGAGGCTTCGATCTCACGCCGTTCTATCCTTATCACGAGGACTGCGTACACTGGCACACCGTGGCGCGCGATCTGTGCATGCCATTCGGCGACGAGGTCTATCCGAAATACAAGAAGTGGTGCGACGAATACTTCTTCATCAGGCACCGCAACGAAGCGCGCGGCATCGGCGGGCTGTTCTTCGACGACCTGAACGCGTGGGATTTCGAAACCTGTTTCGCGTTCCTGCGTGCGGTCGGCGACGGATTTCTCGATGCCTACCTGCCGATCGTCGAGCGCCGCAAGGACATTCAATACGGCGAACGCGAGCGAGAATTCCAGTTGTACCGCCGCGGCCGCTACGTGGAATTCAACCTGGTCTACGACCGCGGCACCCTGTTCGGTCTGCAATCCGGCGGTCGCGCCGAATCCATCCTGATGTCCCTGCCGCCGCGGGTGCGCTACGAATACGGTTATATGCCGGAAGAGGGGAGCGCGGAGGCGAGGCTCGCGGAGTATTTGAAGGCGAGAGATTGGGTATGAAACGATCCAAGGCGCCGCCTACGATCCTTGTATTGCTCGCGATTAGCTCCTCTGTCGTGAGTGGTGCTCAGAATACATTTACGAGTGCACTTGCGACAGAAAAACAAATTCTGGAAAAAGCCAAATCCATTTCGTGGGACTTTTGTCATCAGCCGAGGTACGGAATAGTTCGCTGCAATTTCGATGTGATGTTTAGAGACAATGAATGGAGTGTAATGGCGACTTATGTAATCCGAGGTCCTGACGGAGTGGAAGGTGTGGCGCCTGGCGGGGAGATGACATACGTTTTTTCCCCATCGGGAGAATTGTTGAGAAAGATTCCGGGGATGTAACGCGTAGGCTGGGCTGCAAAGCCCAGCTTCATTCAACGAGAGCGCTGGGCTTATCAGCCCAGCCTACGAATCAATCCCACCGATTCGCATTCTTAGGCCAATCCGGCCGCTGCACGCGCACGACGCAGAAGCGCTGGCCGCTTGGCGCGCGCATTACGACCCATCGTTCGAAACGCTTGTCGATGATCGCGCCGAGTTTTTCCAGCCGCGCGACTTCGGCTTCGATATCGTCGGTTTCGATGTCGAGGTGCACGCGGCTTTCGTGCTCGACGCGTTGCAATTGCACCATCGGCTCGTCGGGCAAGGTCGCGAGCTGTCGGTATTTGTCGCGGCTGCCGGGGTGATCCATATCCACCGGACGGCCCAGCGCCGCGGCCCAGAAGCGGGCCGCCTCGTCGATGTCGTCGACGTTGCAATCGATCTGCATGGAGCAGAGGCGGGAGTGGTGCATGTCACTATCCGTTCTGTTGTCATTCCCGCGCAAGCGGGACAAATTCGTCTGGAACGAATTTGAACAGCGAAGCTGGCCCGAAGGGCAAAGTCCATGGACGGACTTTGTAATCCCATGACTTTTCTTGGAAGCAAAGGTACTGGATTCCGGGTTCCGTCCGCGCTGGAGCCGCAGACGGCCCCGGAATGACGGCAAAAAGATCGCCTGCAAGCAGGCTCGCGCGCCGCGCGCTCCTACATCTTCTTCATTTCCTTCTCGCGCTTGGCTCGGAATTCGCTGTCGGCATTCCACTGCGGCCATTGCCCGCTGTTGGCGAGTTCGTTGCCGACTTCGTACAAGGCCTGCGCGTCCTCGGCCACGCCGGAGAAATCCCACTTCGGATCGAAATTGTCCTGCGGCGTGTGATAGCGGTGCGCGGTGTAGTCGGCCAGCGCGGCGCGGCCGGCGGTTACGCCGCCATCAACCTTGTCGTCGCCGGTCTGCGTCATCAGCGCGGGCACGCCGGCCTTGGCAAAGCTGAAATGATCCGAGCGGAAATAGAAGCCGTTCTCCGGCGTGGCATCGGGACCGGCGTAGTGGCCCTGCTTCTTCAGCACCGCCTTCAGCATGTCTTCCAGTTGCGACTGGCCGCTGCCGATGATCTGCACGTTCCTGGTCGGACCGATCACGTCCATCGCATCCATGTTGATGTCGGCGACGGTCTTGTCCAGCGGGAACACCGGATGCATCGTGTAGTACAGCGAACCGAGCAGGCCGGATTCCTCCAGCGTGTCGGCGAGGAACAGCACGCTGCGCTCGGGCTTTTCCTTTGCGAACGCGCCGGCGATTTCCAGCAGCGCGGCGATGCCGGTGCCGTTGTCGATCGCGCCGTTGAAGATCTGGTCGCCCTTCAATTTCGGATCGCGCCCGAAGTGATCCCAGTGCGCGGAATACACGATCACCTCGTCGGGTTTCTTGCTGCCGCGAATCAACCCGAGCACGTTGTTGGCGCTGCCGTGTTCGATGGTGCTATCGAACGCGACGGACGCCTTCGCGTTCAATGCTACCGGTTTGAAACCGCGATGATCGGCCGCGGCTTTCAGCTTGTCGAAGTCGAGCCCTGCTTTCGAGAACAATCGCCGCGCGGATTCGGTGGTAAGCCAGCCCACCACCGGCGTGCGCGGCGCGGGATCCTCGCTGGCGGGCAGGCTCAGTTGCGGACCGGTCCAGGAATTCTTCACCACCGTCCATGGATAACCCGCGGCTTCGGTGTCGTGCACGATCAGGCAGGCGGAAGCGCCCTTGCGCGCGCACTCCTCGTATTTGTAGGTCCAGCGGCCGTAGTAGGTCATCGCGCGGCCCTTGAACAGGTTCGGATCGTGATCGCCGAAGCCCGGATCGTTGACCAGCACGATCACGGTTTTGCCCTTTACGTTCTGATTCGCGTAGTCGTTCCACTGGTATTCCGGCGCGTCCACACCGTAACCCAAATACACGATCGGCGAATCCTTGATCGAGACGTGCGGCTGGTCCTGCGGGTCGTACACGACCATGTCTTTCCCGTAGGCGAACGATTGCGTGCCGCCACCTTCGCTGACATCCAGCTTCAACGTGTTCTTGTTCTGCACCGTGGCCGAAACGGTCGGCACGGTCTGGAACCACGACCCGTTGTTGCCCGGCTGCAATCCCAGCTTCTTGAACTGCTCGACGATGTAGGCGGTCGCGCGCTGCGCCCCCTCGGTGCCGGGCTTGCGGCCTTCCATGTAGTCGCTGGAAATCGCCTTGTCGTAATCGCGGAAGCCCTGCGCGGTGATCGCGGGCGTGAACGAAGTAGTTGCGGGATCAGCGGCTTGCGCGGCAGCGGCGAGGCAAGCGGCGGCGACGAAGATGGAAATGGCGATGCGGCGCATGAGAGTTTCCTTCCGATGGAGCAAACATGCAGTGTAGAACTTGAACGCAGATGAGGCATGTTGCGGCGCAACCTTTGATCGTTGCGCTTCATCCGTCATCGGACGCGGCCCCGGATCAAAGGCACTTCCGGGGCAAGCTGCCATCCGGAATCCAGCGTCTTTGCCTCTAATATGAGAAAAGGCACTGGATTCCGGGTTCCATTCGCGATGAAGCTGCGAATGGCCCCGGAATGATGACGTCATTGGGCGATGCCAGGAGGTCGCTATGCGCACGTTGGAACTATTGAAAGGGCAATGCACTGTTTTCGCGGCGATTGCTCTCGGACTGCCTGCATTCGCGGCCGGCGCGCCCGACGCCAATCCGCCACCAGCGAACATGCATCCGGAATTGCGTGCGATCGCGCAAGCCGTTTCGGCCAAGTCGCTGCACGACATTGACACGGCATTGGTAGGTTTCGGCACGCGCAGCACCTTGTCCGATACCAAGTCCAACACACGCGGCATCGGTGCGGCGCGGCGCTGGGTGAAGTCCCGGTTCGAAGAAATTTCCAAAGGCTGCGGCGGCTGCATCGAAGTGGTCACGCCGTCGAAAGTGTTCACCGGCGAGCGCACGCCGAAGAACGGCGTGGAAGTGATGGACGTGGTAGCGATCCAGCGCGGAGTTTCCGATCCCGATCGCGTGATCGTGATTACCGGACATCTGGATTCGCGCCGCTCGGACGTGATGGATGCGACCGGCGATGCGCCGGGCGCGGACGATGACGCTTCGGGCGTGTCGGCGCTGATCGAAGCCGCGCGCGTCTTGTCGAAATACAAGTTCCCGGCAACGCTGGTGTACTCGGCCGATTCCGGCGAGGAACAAGGCTTGTACGGCGGCCAGATCATCGCGCAATACGCGGTCGATCATCATTGGAATGTCGAAGCCGATCTCAACAACGACATCGTCGGCAGTCCGCGCGGCGGCGACGGCCAATACGATCCGCACACGGTGCGCGTGTTCTCGGAGGGCACCAAGAGCAACGAAACGCTGGAGCAGGCGGCGTACCGCCGCTATCACGGGGGCGAGGTGGATTCGCCTTCGCGCAACGTCGCGCGGTACATGCAGGCGCTGGCCGACAAATATCTCGACGATTTCCACGTGCGCATGGTCTATCGCACCGACCGCTACGGCCGCGGCGGCGATCAGGTTGCGTTCCTCGAGCAAGGCTATCCGGCCGTGCGCGTGACCGAATCGCAGGAGGACTACACGCACCAGCACCAGGATGTCCGCGTGGAAAACGGCATCCACTACGGCGACACAATCGATCATGTCGATTTCGATTATCTTGCGAACGTCACGCGCGTGAATGCGATCACGATGGCTTCGATGGCGATGGCGCCGATGCCGCCGGCGGCTGTGGACATCAAGGGCGCGGTGGCTTACGACACCACGGTATCGTGGCAGCCTTCGCCGGGCGCGGCGACCTACAAGGTCTGGTGGCGCGAAACCACTGCGCCGCAGTGGCAGCATTCATTTGATGCCGGCAGTGCGACTACCGCCGTGCTGAAAGGCATCAATATCGACGACTATTTCTTCGGTGTATCGGCGATCAGCAAGGATGACTGGGAGAGTCCGGTGGAATTCCCCGGCTTTGCTGGCAGTTTCGAGCGGTCGCCGCCGGCGGAAGCCACGAAATAACGAAATCCACCTCTCCCGCTGGCGGGAGAGGTCGCCGCGCGTAGCGCGGCGGGTGAGGGTGGCGTTTTCAATTGCATGGTCATCCGTGTGCCGCACAAGTTCATCTTCGCGGCTTTGTGCGGTGAGTCGCCACCGCGCTCCACGGGTCATCGGGCCAGGAATGCTTCGGATAGCGGCCTTTCAATTCCTTCTTCACTTCCGGATAGGTGCGTTCCCAGAAGCTGCGCAGATCCTGGGTGACCTGGATCTGCCGTCCGGCTGGTGACAGCAGATGCAGGGTGACCGGCACGCGGCCGTTGGCGACACGCGGCGTGTCGGCCAGTCCGAACAGCTCCTGCAACTTCACCGCGAGCACGGGGCCGTCATCCGTGTATTCGATGCGGCGAGTCATTCCGCTGGGCACGGTGATCGCGTCCGGCGCGTGCTCGTCCAGCAGTTTGCGTTGCGGCCAGTCGAGCAGC
Source organism: Rhodanobacteraceae bacterium (assembly GCA_035253005.1). Lineage (GTDB taxonomy): Bacteria > Pseudomonadota > Gammaproteobacteria > Xanthomonadales > Rhodanobacteraceae > 66-474. The sequence goes on along the minus strand of DATFCO010000092.1, from coordinate 7,726 downwards.
GATGCAAATGCTTCCGACAATTCAGCGGACGACAACGCATCGAGTTTGCGTTTGCCGTGCAGCGCGGGCGCGAGCCAGTGTTCCAGTGAATCGAGCAGCGCGGCATCCGAGACGTCGGGCAGATTCGCTTCCGGCATGATCGTGCGCAGCCACGCGACGCGCGCGCGCAGCCGTTGCGCGGCTTCCGGCCACGGCAACGCCTGCAAACCGCGCGCGCGGATGTGCGACAGCAGCGCGGGCACCGCGTCTTCCGGCGAAACGGTTACGTAACGCCGCGACAGCACGATTGCATCGAAACGTTCTTCCTCGAACGCTTCCGCCATTTTCTTTTCATCGTTCCAGCGCGACACGCGCCCACTCACAAAGCAGTGTGGAAAATCGCGCGCCAGCAACGCCGGATCGAACGGCGCGGCGTTGAGGACCAGACTGTCGCGCGCATCGAAGCGTGCTTCCACGATCACCAGCCACGATTCGCCGAATAGCAGAGATTCCTCGTGCAGCCGCGCGCCGCGTCCGTTCGCGAGCAGATAGCGGCGCGGATCGCGTTCGTCCTGTTTCGCCACGCGATCGGGCAAAGCGTGCAGCAGCAGATTGCCGGTGGTCAGTGCATCCGGCACGCCGCTGACAGCGCTGCGCACTTCCAGACGTTTGCGCCAGCCGCGTGCGGCTTGTTCGACCGCCGCGAGCGCGCCGGCATCGATTCCGGACACACGCACCTTACCGTCTCTCCACACGTGCAACGCTGCAAGCTGCGCGCGCAGATCGTCGTTGAACGCGCCGCGCAACGGCGAGCGCGCTTCCAGCAACGCGAGCAGATCGGCGATCAGTGCGCGTTGCGTTTCTGGCGCGCGCAATGCGGCGGCGGCCAAGCGCGGCTGCGCGCCCAATTGCAGCATCGCGCGCCCGAGTTGCGTGATCCGCAGATGCTTGTCCAGCGCGCCCAGACGTTCCAGCAGTTCGCGCGCTTGCGCCAATGCTCCCATCGGCGGCGCATCCAGCCATCGCAACGAACCTTGCGCATCTTCGCCAACGCCCCACGCGGCGAGTTCCAGCGCGAGCGATGACAATTCCGCCTGCGCGATCTCCGGCGTGCGTGAAGGTTCCAGACGTTGCGATTGCGGCCACAAACGGTATGCGACGCCCGGCGCGGTGCGACCGGCGCGTCCTGAGCGCTGATCGGCCGAGGCCTGCGAGATGTTCACCTTGTGCAAGCGCGTGAAACCGGAATTCGGATCGAAGCGCGGTTCGCGCGCTTGCCCGGAATCCACCACCGTGCGGATTCCCGGCAACGTGATGCTGGATTCGGCGACATTGGTGGCGAGGATCACGCGGCGTGTGCCACTTTCGGCGGGCAACAACGCTGCGTGCTGTTCGGCAAGCGAGAGTTCGCCGTGCAGCGGCAGGATTTCGATCGTCTCGGTCTGCAACACCTCGCGCAACACTCGTTGCGCGCGCGCAATCTCCCGCTTGCCCGGAAGAAACACCAGCACGTCGCCATCGGTTTCCTGCAAGGCCTGTTCGACCGCGCGGCGCAGGTGCGAGACATCATCTTCACCGCGCCGCAGCGGCGGATGCTCGATGCGCACGGGAAACGCGCGGCCTTCGCTGCGGATCACCGGCGCGTCCATCCAGCTCGCGACGCGTTCGCCTTCGAGGGTGGCCGACATGATCACCAAGCGAAGGTCCGGACGAAGCGATGCCTGCACATCCAGCGTCAGTGCGGCACCGAGATCGCCTTGCAGGTGCCGTTCGTGGAATTCGTCGAACAGGAGCGCGCCGACATCCGGCAATTCCGGATCGTCCTGCAGCATGCGCGTCAGGATTCCTTCCGTGACCACGACGATGCGCGTTTGCGCCGTCACGCGCGATTCGAAACGGATGCGGTAGCCGACCGTCTGCCCTACCGCTTCGCCGAATTGCGCCGACATGAACTCCGCCGCCGCGCGCGCGGCGATGCGGCGCGGCTCGAGCATCACGATCTTGCGTCCCTGCAACCACGGCTCATCCAGCAATGCCGGCGGCACTTGCGTGGTCTTGCCCGCGCCGGGTGGCGCTTCCAGTACCAGGCGCGGGTGTTCGCGCAGTGAGGCGCGAATGCGCGGCAACAGCGGCGCGATTGGAAATTCGGGATCGTGGCGAGACATCGGCCCATTGTAGGAGCCTGCGTGCAGGCGACCGACGCGTCGCGCCGTCTTTTCTTCGCCGCGCGTCGTTCTTGTCGCGAGCACGCTCGCTCCTACAATTCGCAAATGCACCTCATCGACATCGGCGCCAATCTCACGCACGAATCTTTCCGTCACGATTTCGATGCGGTGCTTCTGCGCGCCAGGCAACACGGCATCGAGCAGATCGTCGTCACCGGCGCCTCGAAAGCAGGCAGCGAACACGCGCTCGAATTGGCGCGCGCGCATCCCGGATTTCTGTTCGCCACCGCCGGCGTGCATCCGCATCACGCGTCCGACTACGACGCCGACACCGACGCGCTGCTGCGCGCTTTGCAACGCGAACCGGAAGTGAAAGCGGTCGGCGAAACGGGGCTGGATTACCACCGCAACTACTCTCCGCGCGAAGCACAACTCGCCGCATTCGAAAAACAACTCGCCATCGCGGTGGAAACGAACAAGCCGCTGTTCCTGCACCAGCGCGATGCGCACGCCGATTTCATCGCATTGCTGAAAACCGTGCGCGACAAGGTTCCCGCGGCGGTCGTGCACTGCTTTACCGACACGCACGAAGCCTTGCGCGATTATCTCGATCTCGATTGCCATGTCGGCATCACCGGATGGATCTGCGACGAGCGCCGCGGAACGCACCTGCGCGAGCTGGTGCGCGAGATTCCGGCCAACCGTTTGCTGCTGGAAACCGACGCGCCTTATCTGCTGCCGCGCACGGTGCGTCCGCAGCCGTCGCATCGGCGCAACGAACCGATGTACCTCGCGCACATCTGCGAGGAAGTGGCGCGCGATCGCGGCGAACCAGCCGAAATCACCGCGGTGCGTTCCGCAACGGCGGCGCGCGCATTCTTCGATCTGTAACGAAATCTCTCGCTATGCAGCGGCATCGAACCGCACGCATGCGTACGGCAGGATGTTGCATTGCAGGATTGTGAGTCGCTTCACCGCTTGTTAGGCTCGCCCTCTGCGGTTCCATGTGTGGCAGGGAAGTTGGTCACACTGGGGACAATGTGATCGCCGGTTGTTGGATCGCATCGTCGCGGCGGGGAGGCCCGACAGGGCGTCCATCATCGGAGGGGAGCGCCCGGCATCAGATGGACCGATACAGCGATTCTCGTCGCGGCTGCAATCAGCCGCTCCTCTCCTTGCGAAAAGGAAAATGTTCTCGCGCGAGCCGAGTGTCTGCGCGCGCGTCACCGCCTGCCTAAAAAAATTTCACCGAAAGATCTGTTCATCAAACTCACCCCTGAGAGCCGACCATGAACAAGAAGATCTACAGCCTGGTATGGAACAAGTCACTCCACCAGATCGTCGTCGCATCCGAACTCGCCACCTGCAAGAGCGCGGGCGGAAGTGCCGGAACCGGACGCGGTGCGCCGACACTGGCGCGGTTGGCTCTGGCGGTACTGCTCGCGATCGGAGCGATGCCTCTGGCGTTCGCGGGGCAGACCGACTGCAGCGGCGCATCGGCACCCGGCAATGGCGCAATCGCATGCGGCAACGGCGCCACCGCCAGTGGTGACTATTCCTCCGCCTTCGGCTACGGCTCCACTGCCAGTGGATTGAACAGCGTCGCGTTGGGATTCGATTCCGTGGCGGCGGGCGAAAAGGCCGTTGCGGTCGGATACGTCGCGGTGGCGACAGGCGCGTTCAGTACGGCGCTCGGCAACAACGCGCATGCAACCGGGGATTTCAGCAGTGCAGTCGGGCGCAATGCGATGGCGAGCGGATACAAATCCGCTGCCATGGGTTATCAGGCTTATGCGACCGGCATCCGCAGCACGGCAATCGGCCCGAATGCGGTAGCGAGCGGCGACTACAGCGCGGCTTTCGGAAACTACGCTTCCGCGACCGGCGCCAGTTCGCTTGCGATGGGCGATCACGCCAATGCGTATGGCACGGGCGACATCGCCATCGGCCAGAACAGCAGTGCCAACGGCACAGGGTCTTACGGTTCGGCGCCCGCGACGGCGGTGGGTACCGATGCGACTGCCACCAACGAAGGCGCTTCCGCATTCGGTCACGCAGCGGCGGCAAGCGGCCAGTACAGCACCGCGCTGGGCAACGGCGCGGCTGCGAGCGGCAAGTACAGCACGGCAACCGGACATCGCTCCGAAGCGAGCGGCTATTTCAGCACCGCCAACGGCGAACTCGCGATCGCCAAGGGCAAGTACAGCACCGCGGTCGGCAGCCACGTTTATGCCAGCGGCGATTACTCGACCGCGGTCGGCTCGTGGTCGTACGCCACCGGCCACGGCGGCACGGCCGTGGGCGATTTCAGCCATGCCGACGGTTTGTATTCGACCGCGCTGGGCATCGGCGCGCACGCCACCAATGGTGGCACCACCGCCGTGGGCGTGGGCGCGTATGCCAGCGGCTACATCGCTTCGGCCTTCGGCGCGGATGCTGTCGCGCTGGGCGATCACTCGATCGCGGAAGGCTTCCGCGCCTACACCAGTGCGGCGGCAACGCAAGGCATCGCCGTCGGATATTTCGCCAGCGCCAACAACTACGCATCCATGGCGCTGGGTTCCAATGCAGCGGCGAGCGGCATTTCTTCGATCGCGCTGGGTGACACCAGCATTGCAGAGGGCGATTACAGCCTGGCGGCCGGTCCCTTCGCGGCGGCTGTCGGCAACTCGTCGACCGCGATCGGCGACGGCGCCAATGCGATCGGCGCCAACTCCACCGCGGTGGGCGGCAGCGCCTATGCACGCGGCGTCAGCTCGGTCGCGGTGGGTGACCACGCGACCAGCTTGAGCGCCAACGGAATCGCGATCGGCAGCAACGCCAGCGTCGCGAACACCGGCACGCTCGGATATTACGGAGCATACGCGACGAAAAAGACGCAGGGCATCGCGATCGGTGCCAATGCCAGCGTGACCGGAGTGAACGGAGCGGCCGTCGGTGTCGATGCGTCCGCGAGCGGCCCCTACAGTTCGGCGTTCGGCTCGAAGAGCACGGCGAGCGGTTGGTACGGATCCGCGTTTGGCGATCAAGCCACGGCCAGCGGTAACTTCAGCACGGCAATCGGCCGCAATGCGCAGGCCACGGGCATTTCCGCCAATGCCTTGGGCTACAAGGCAGCGGCGACCGCGGATTACGCGAATGCATTCGGCACGGATTCCGTCGCGTCGGGAACAGCCGGTACCGCCGTGGGCCAGCAAGCCTACGCGACGGGATCGGAGACGACGGCAGTCGGTTTGTTGTCGAACGCCGGCGGCACTTACAGCACGGCGATCGGTGCATTCGCGCGCGCCGAAGGGGATGAGAGCACGGCCTTGGGCAAGTACGCTACGGCGACCGGACAAGCCAGCAGCGCGCTGGGCAAATATGCCGTAGCCACGCAGAGCGGCGCATCGGCGATCGGTGCGTACGCGGCGGCGACCGGGTTCGCTTCCACCGCGGTGGGCGTGGTCGCGAACGCTTCGGGCACGCAGTCGGTGGCGGTTGGACGCAGCGCCAATAGCAGCGGCTACAACGCGACGGCTGTCGGTTCCTACTCGAACGCTTCCGGACAGGGCGCCGCGGCCTTGGGCCCGACATCGCAAGCCAGCGGCGATCTCAGCACCGCGGCCGGTTATTCCGCGTTCGCGACCGGCACCGCATCGACTGCGGTCGGAAATACCGCCGCCGCATACGGTGCATACAGCACCGCGGTAGGCAGCAACGCGTATGCCTCGGGCACATATGCGTCGGCGTTCGGCGCGGGCGCGCAAGCGACAAACAACGGCAGCGTGGCGGTCGGTTCCAATTCCAGTGCCGCTGGTCTCAACGGCACTGCGGTAGGTTACAGAGCCAATGCGTCGGGCGAATACTCCGTCGCGGTGGGCTGGCGCTCCAGTGCGCTGGACATCGACAGCACGGCATTCGGCAAGGACAGCAATGCGCTGACGCGCGGCGACGTGGCGCTGGGTCCGCGTTCCACCGCAGGAGGCGGCAGTTCGACAGCGGTGGGCTTCCATGCCTACACGACCGACGCAGCCTTCGGCGGCGTCGCAATCGGCTACTACGCGGGCGCGTCCAATTACAACGCGACGGCTTTGGGCTCCGGTTCCGCAGCTTCCGGACAAGCTTCGACCGCAGTCGGCGCGCTGGCGAACGCCAGCGGCGATCTGAGCATCGCTGCCGGATATTCGGCATTCGCAACGGGCACGGCATCGACGGCAATCGGCAACACCGCGGCGGCCTACGGTGCATACAGCACCGCGGTCGGCAGCAATGCGTATGCGTCGGGCAACAACGCCGCGGCATTCGGCGCCGGTGCCGAAGCCACGGGCGACTATGCGACCGCGCTCGGCAGCAATGCCAGTGCAAGCGCGGTGGACAGCGTGGCGATCGGCAACAGCGCGCAAGCGACTTCCAATTACGCCACCGCGCTCGGCGTGCAGGCAATGGCGACCGGGTATGCGGCGACTGCGCTGGGTGGGTATGCCACCGCCAGCGGAGAGTTCAGCACGGCGGTGGGCGTGGTCGCCGCCGCCACAGGCAAATCGAGTACTGCACTGGGCGATTTCTCCAGCGCCACTGGAGACTACAGCACTGCGCTGGGCAATACTTCATCGGCCAGCGGCATTTCGTCCACGGCAGTAGGCGACCATGCCTATGCAAGCGGCAGGTTCAGCACTGCGGCCGGCGTGAGTGCCGCGGCGACCGGCAACTACAGCAGCGCATTCGGTCTGCTCGCCGATGCATCGGGCTTCCAAGGCTCGGCATTCGGCAATTATGCGCGGGCAACGGGTGATGGCAGTCTGGCGATCGGCGCCGACTCACTCGCCGATGCGATGGATGGATCGGCGATCGGACATTGGGCGAGCACGGCAGGATTTGCAAACAGTGTTGCGTTGGGCGCCTACTCCGTCGTCGACCGTGCGAACAGCGTTTCGGTCGGCGCGCCGGGGGCGGAGCGTCAGATCACCAACGTCGCCGATGCGACGCAGGATCACGACGCGGTCAACCTGGAGCAGTTGAATGCCGCAGCGGACGGCGCATTTGCGGCTTCGCATTACTTCAAGGCAAATGGACCGGCGGACGGCTCCGACGATGCGGTCGCGAGTGGAATGCATTCGGTCGCGGCGGGTCCGTTGGCGACGGCGTCGGGTGATTACAGCACCGCGGTCGGTTACAACAGCCTAGCCAGCGGGTACAGCTCCAGCGCGTTCGGCGATGGCGCGCAGGCCACCGGCGACAACAGTACAGCCGTGGGCCAGGACAGTATGGCGACCGGCATGAACTCGTCGGCGTTCGGCTACAAGTCGAGCGCGACCGGCATGAGTTCGATCGCGGTTGGCGACCACGCAACGAGCTTGAGCGACAACGGTATCGCGATCGGCAAGGGTGCGTACGTTGCCGCGACCGCGCAGGTCGGCAACTACTACACCGGCTACAAGACGGTGCCGACGCAAGGCACCGCGATCGGCGCCAACAGCAGCGTCACCGGCGCCTACGGCACGGCGCTCGGTGTAGGTGCGCAGGCAAGCAATCTCGATACGACCGCACTGGGTGCGTACGCCACGGCGAGCGGACGTTACAGCACCGCGGTGGGCATCCAC
>DATFCO010000091.1:0-2270 GCA_035253005.1 Rhodanobacteraceae bacterium | reverse complement strand
TCGCTGCCGGGTGCGGCCACCGCAACGCCGTACGCGCTCTTGCCGTGATCGCGCGACGATTTGGGTGCAGCGGCCTTGGGAGCGGGATGCGCGACATGGTGCGGTTCCGGCCGCGCCGGTGCCGTCTTCTTGCTGACGCTCGGTTTCGGCAATGCCTTCTTGGCGGCTGCCGGTTTGGCGGCCGGCTTGCGTGCGGCGGCGTGTTTGCCGGATGAAGGTTTCGTCTTTGCCGCGGATGGCTTGGCCGGTTTGCTTGCGGCTTTCTTCGCCGGCTTTTTCGACTGCTTGATGGGAGTAGCCCTCTTCACGTGTTTCGGTTTCGCCTTGGCTGCCCGGGCCACGGTCTTTGCGCCGCGCTTTGCAGCGCGGGGTTTCGATTTCGCCTTCGCCATGGATTTCTTTGCCATGTCCGTAGCATCCACTCTGTGGTGTGGCGGTCGTGTGTTATAGCCTAGACCCGACCACCCGGCAACCGACCGCGTAGTCTAACGCGACTCACTCGTCGAAAACATCGCCTTGACACGCCTGCTGCTGTTCCTGATCGCCGCATACAAGCGGCTGCTGAGCCCGCTGCTGGGCAGCCGCTGCCGTTTCCATCCCACCTGCTCGTCGTACGCGCGCGCCGCCATCGCGCGTTTCGGACCCGCGCGCGGCACGCTGCTCGCGGTTTGGCGTATCCTTCGTTGCCAACCTCTGTGCACTGGCGGTAACGATCCGGTGCCGGAGAAATTCGAGCTGCGCGGTTGCCGTTCGCGCGTCGACACAAGGAAAGGCGCGCAATGAACGATGCGTGGCTGATCAAGAACGCGGACCTGATCAACGAAGGTCGCCGGATTCGCACAGACGTGCGCGTACGCAATGCGCGCATCGACGAAATCGGCAGCGGGCTGCGCGCGCTGACCGGCGAGCAGGTGCTGGACGCTTCCGGTCTGTGGCTGCTGCCCGGCATGATCGACGATCACGTGCACTTCCGCGAACCGGGTTATACGGCCAAGGGCGACCTGGCGCACGAATCCTGCGCGGCGGTTGTGGGCGGCGTCACCAGTTTCATCGACATGCCCAATACCGATCCGCCGACGCTGACGCATCGATTGCTGGAGGACAAGTACGCGCATGCGGCGCGCGACGCGGTCGCCAACCACGCCTTCTATTTCGGCGCGAGCAACGACAACCTGGAGGAGATCCGCGCACTCGATCCGCGCAAAGTGCCGGGTGTGAAGGTATTCCTTTGCGAATCCACCGGCAATCTCTGCGTCAGCGATCCGCAAGCGCTGGAAGGCGTGTTCCGCGACTCGCCGGTCAACGTGGTCGTGCATTGCGAAGACGACGCGATCATCCATGCCAATCTGGATCGGGCGAAAGCGCAGTACGGCGAGAACATCCCTATGTGGATGCACCCGCAGATCCGCTCGCGCGAGGCCTGCTTCGAATCGACGAAATGGGCGGTGGAAACCGCGCGCCAGCACGGCACGCGCTTGCACGTGCTGCACGTCTCCACCGCCGATGAGCTGTCTCTGTTCGAACCGGGTCCGATCACGGGAAAACGGATCACCGCGGAAACCTGCGTGCACTTCCTGCGCTTCAGCGACGAGGACTACGCCGAGTACGGCGGCAAGATCAAGTGCAATCCAGCGATCAAGGCGTACTTCGATCGCGATGAATTGCTGCACGCGCTGGCCGACGGCCGCATCGACGTGCTGGCCACCGATCACGCGCCGCACCTGCTGGAGGAAAAGCAGCGGCCCTATCTGCAATGCCCTTCCGGGATTCCGCTGATCCAGTACGCGTTGCAGAGCGCGCTGGAGCATGTGTTCGACGGCACGCTGAAACTAGAGCGCGTAGTGGAAGCGGTGTCGCATGCGCCCGCGACTCTGTTCGACATCAAGGAACGCGGCTTCGTGCGCGAGGGTTACTACGCCGACCTGGTGCTGGTCGATCCCGACACTTCATTCACCGTGCACCGCGACGACATCGAATCCAAGTGTGGCTGGTCGCCGTTCGAAGGCCACACCTTCCGCTCCAGCATCACCGCCACCTTCGTCAACGGCCATCTCGCCGCGCGGCGCGGAAGGATCCTGGATCCCAAGCCAGGGATGCGGCTGGAGTTCGATCGTATGTAGGAGCCTGCGTGCAGGCGACCGAACCACGTCGCACATCGGTCGCGACCACGCTCGCTCCTACAGCGTACCCTTGCTGACCACGGCTACCGCATCATGCGGGTGCAGGCTTTCGTGGTGTGACGCGACGATGTGGTAGCCGGCGATGCGCGA
>DATFCO010000090.1:0-2285 GCA_035253005.1 Rhodanobacteraceae bacterium | reverse complement strand
AATACAAAACGACGCCGCAGGAACTCGAAAAAGACCGGCGTTGACGCACTGCTATGCTTGCGCGATGGAAAGCGCAGCGAATCACGACACGCAGAGCCAGACTTCAACGCGGATGTGCGCGCGCTTCCGTGGATTCCTGCCGGTGGTGATGGACGTGGAAACCGGCGGCTTCGATCCCGAACGCGATGCGCTGCTGGAAATCGCGGTGGTATGCATCCGCATGGAAGCCGACGGCCTGGTGCATCCGGAGCCTTACGTTTCCACACATGTGCAGGCGTTTCCGGGCGCCAACATCGAACCGAAATCGCTGGAGATCACCGGCATCGATCCGGATCATCCGTTTCGCGCCGCACTGCCCGAGCGCGACGCGCTGGAACACGTGTTCAGGCCGGTGCGCGCGGCGTTGAAAGCGACCAACTGTCAGCGCGCGATCCTGGTGGGGCACAACGCCGCCTTCGATCTCGCGTTTCTCAATGCCGCGGTGCGGCGCACCGCATACAAGCGCAATCCGTTCCATCCGTTCTCGTGTTTCGACACCGCGACGCTCGCGGGACTCGCCTATGGACAAACCGTGCTATCGCGCGCGATGCAGGCCGCAGGTTTCGAATGGAATCCGGCCGAAGCGCATTCGGCCGTGTACGACGCGGAGCGCACGGCCGAGCTGTTCTGCGCGATCGTCAACCGCTGGAAGCGGCTGGAGGATTGCGAGAGAGAACGTGTGGGAGACCCGGCGAGATTGCTTTAACCCATAAACATCTTCACCAGCCGCACCAGCGCCCACGCCACCAGCGCGCTGACCGGCAGCGTCAGCAGCCACGCCCATACCATGCGCTCCACCACCGTCCAGCGGATGGCATTGAAACGCTTGGCCGCGCCCACGCCCATGATGGCGGCCGAGACGTTGTGCGTGGTCGAAACGGGAAAGCCGTAGAACGATGCGGTGATGATCACCGCGGCGGAAGAAGTTTCCGCGGCGAATCCGTTTATCGGATGCAGCTTCACCATCTTATGGCCGAGCGTCTTGATGATGCGCCAGCCGCCGCCCGCGGTACCCGCCGCCATCACCAGCGCGCACAGCACCTTCACCCAGACCGGAATCGGAAACGATTCCGCGGTGCCGGGAATCTTCAGGAACGACAGCCAGCCGGGCAGCGCATCCAGCGTGTGCGCGGACGTGGCACCGGCCAGCGCCAGCGCGATGATACCCATGGTTTTCTGCGCGTCGTTCATGCCGTGCGACACCCCCATCGCCGCCGCGGAAAACAACTGCGCCTTGCCGAAGAACGCGTTGACGAATGGCGTGCGCCCGAGCCGCCGCAAACGACCGCGCTGATCGGCGAAGAACCCGAACAACGCGAACAGCGCGCCCATCACCAGGATGCCGAGCAGGAATCCTGCGATGGGCGAAGTCACCATCGGCACGATTACTTTCGGGATGATGCCCTTGCCCTGCCACCAGTGCGCACCGCCCTGGCTCCAGATGATGGCGCTGAAATTGCCGTCCGTCGCTGCGACCGCCGCGCCGCAAAGCCCGCCGATCAACGCGTGCGAGGAGGAGGAAGGCAGCCCGACCCACCAGGTGATCAGGTTCCAGATCGTCGCGCCCAACAGCGCGCAGATCAGCAGTTCCGCACCGATGCCGACTACGCCCGCATCGATCAGTCCAGCGGCGATCGTCTTCGCGACCGCCGTGCCGATCAGCGCGCCGATCAGATTGGTCACCGCGGCCAGCAGCACCGCCTTGCCGGGACTCAACACCTTCGTCGCCACCACCGTGGCGATCGAATTGGCGGTGTCGTGGAAGCCGTTGATGTAGGTGAACACCAACGCGATCACGATCGTGGCGACGAGCAGGCCGAGGGTCATGCGAAAGCGGTAGTTGGTGATGGGTAGTGGGGGCGCGAAAATCGCTGCGCGCGACGATCTTGCAAGGCACCGACAAAAAGCGAATCGGAACTGCAAACATTTGCAGGCGCTGGAGCGAAGCGCCCCCGCGACCCTTCCCCCGCCGCCGCTCTCATGAATTCTTCAGCACAATTGAATAGATGACATTTCCCACATCCCGGCAGCGGTCGATCGCCTTCTCCAGCAACTCGAACAAGTCCTTGGCGGCCATCACGCGGATGGGATCGCCGCCCGCGGTATAGAGGCTGCGATAGGAGTCGAGCAGCATGCGGTCGGCTTCGGACTCGATCGCCTGCAGGCGTTCCTGCATTTCCTTCATGCGGTCGATGCGCAGGCCGTTGCGCAACTCTCCGACCATCTGAGCGACCGCTTCGGTGGCG
>DATFCO010000089.1:0-10214 GCA_035253005.1 Rhodanobacteraceae bacterium | reverse complement strand
GAGAACGAGCTGATGCCGGCGGTAAAGAAGACCGATCTCGATCTGGACGCGCTCGGTGAAGAGTTGAAACAGCGCAAGGAAGCGCTGATGGAACAGTACCGGCAGTACGCCGGCGGCAATGGGTCGAAAGTGAAACTGCCGACCGCATCCAGGCGCGCCGCCAAGAGCGGTTCGTCCTCCAAGGGCAAGTCTTCCAAGCGCAGCACCACCAAACGGGCGTCGACGCGCTCGAGCAAGAGCGGATCGTCTTCATCGCGCCGCCGCACACAGCGTTGATGAGCACGAAGAAATCCCGCACGCCGGATCGACAGGCGGCGCACACCGACCGCAAGGAACCCGGCAGCAAGCCGCATCCCGCGGAGTCGGACGCGGACAAGCGCCGCCGCAAGTCGCACGAAAGCGACAACCTGGACGAGGCCGTGGACGAAACGTTCCCGGCCAGCGATCCGGTGTCGCCCTTCGTGCCGGCCAAGCCGCCGGAAGATGAAGAAGATGATGATGCTGCGCGTGCGCGCGGTTAGAAAATCTTTCCGAGAACAGTGCGCCGATTACCCGCCGCCCGCGCGTTCCCACCGGCGCGAGTCCAATCGAGGCAATGCTTTGTAGGTGCAAGTACGTTTGCACGGTTCGTGCATTATGCGGGGTGCCGTGAACGCGTTTCACGCAAGGAAGAAGGAACCCGCATGGATGCACCGTTCGAAAACAGCGTGCGCGTCGGCATCGTCGGCGCCGGCAATTGCGCGTCGTCGTTCGTGCAGGGGTTGACCTATTACCGCGACGCTAGGGAAGACGCCGCGATCCCCGGCTTGATGAGTCCGCGCGTGGGCCGCTATCACGTGCGCGACGTGCGCGTGGTCAGCGCCTTCGACATCCACGCCGGCAAGGTCGGCCGTGATCTGTCCGAAGCGCTGCGGTGCGAACCCAACAACACGCGCATCTTCGCCGACGTTCCGCGCAGCGGCGTCACGGTCGAACGCGGTCCGACGCTCGACGGACTGGGCGAGTACCTGCGCGAGGACATCGTCGAATCGGATCGTTCGGTCGCGAACGTCACCGACATCCTGCGCCGCACCGGCACCGACATCCTAGTTTCGTATCTGCCGGTCGGTTCGCAGCGCGCGACCGAATGGTACGCGACACGCGCGCTGGAAGCCGGCTGCGCCTTCGTCAACTGCATCCCGGTATTCATCGCTTCGGATGAAAGCTGGCGCAAGCGTTTCGAACGCGCGCGCCTGCCGCTGCTGGGCGACGACATCAAGAGCCAGGTCGGTGCCACCATCGTGCACCGCGTGCTGGCCAATCTGTTCCGCGAACGCGGCGTGCGCCTGGATCGCACGTATCAACTGAATTTCGGCGGCAATTCCGATTTCAAAAACATGCTGGAACGCGAGCGCCTGGTGTCGAAAAAACTGTCGAAGACGCGCTCCGTGACGAGCCAGGTCGATGTCGCACCCGAGTCGATCCACGTCGGTCCGTCCGATCACGTCGAATGGTTGACCGATCGCAAGATGGCCTACATCCGGCTGGAAGGCACGGCCTTCGGCGGATCGCCGCTGGCAGTCGAATTGAAACTGGAGGTCTGGGACTCGCCCAACTCTGCCGGCGTGGTGATCGATGCGGTGCGCTGCGCCAAGCTCGCGCTGGACCGGGGAATCGGCGGTGCGATCGTCGGGCCTTCCAGCTATTTCATGAAGTCGCCGCCACAGCAATTCACCGATGCGCGCGCGCGCGAACTCACCTTGCAATTCATGCGCGCGGAAACGGAAGAGCCCCGCATGCGCCACGAACGGAATCGTTCCGATGAGCCCAGCTTTGACAACTCCGGCGACCACGCGCTTGCTGCTGGTGCGTCACGCCGCATGCGTGCCGGGTGACAGGATTCTGCTGGGCCGCACGTTGGATCCGCCGCTCGATGCGAGCGGACTGGCGCAGGCGCGAGAGGTCGCGCGCGAGCTGAAGGCCGATGCGCCGCAGCGCGTGGAGAGCAGTCCGCGCCGGCGCACGCTGCAGACCGCACGCGCGATCGCAGCCGAGCGCAATTGCCCGCTGCGCGTCGCGCCGGAACTGGACGAACTCGACTTCGGCCACTGGAGCGGACGTCCGTTTTCCGATCTGGAAGACGATGAAGACTGGCGGCGCTGGAACCGCGAGCGCGCGAGTGCGCGCACGCCGGCCGGCGCCGGCATGGCCGGTCTGCAGGCGTCGCTCGCGCGATATTTCGCCGATCTCGCGGAAGTCTGCGCGGGCTGCACGCTGGTGCTGGTGACGCATGCGGAACTGATCCGCGCCGCGCTGCTGCTGGCGCTGCATTCCGACGCGGACGGCTGGCAGCACTACGAGATCGCGCCGGTATCGGTGACGCGATTGGTGATCCGCGACGGCATGTTGATGCCGGATTCGCTCAACGAGGCGGCGGCATGAAACTGGTGATTTTCGGCCTCAGCATTTCTTCTTCCTGGGGCAACGGTCACGCCACGTTGTGGCGCGGACTCTATCGCGCGCTGACGCAACGCGGGCACGTGGTTCGATTCTTCGAACGCGACATGCCGTGGTATGCGCAGGCGCGCGACTGGCACGCCGAAGACGACGGGCTGATCCTCTATTCCGATTGGCCATCCATCCGCGCACGCGCGCAACGCGAGCTGCGCGATGCGGATGCCGCCATCGTCACCTCGTATTGTCCCGACGCGCTAGCTGCGCGCGATCTGCTGCTGGAATCTTCGCGCCCAATGCGCGTGTTCTACGACCTCGATACGCCGGTCACGCTCGATCATCTGCAAGCGCAGGAACCCGTGCCGTGGCTCGACGAGCGCGGCCTGCGAGATTACGACCTGGCGTTGAGTTATGCGGGCGGTCCCGCGCTGGATGCGCTGCGCGATGTGCTCGGCGCGCCGCGTGCAGCGGCGTTGTATGGCCACGTCGATCCACTGGTGCACCGTCCGGCACCACCGAAGGAACACTATCGTTCCGGCCTGTGCTGGATCGGCACTTACGCGGCGGATCGCCAGCCGGCGTTGGAAGAATTATTCGTACACGTGGCGCGCACACGGCCGCGGCAGCGTTTCGCGATCGCCGGCGCGCAGTACCCGCCGGACTTTCCGTGGAGCGAGAACGTGTGGTTCGTGCGCCATCTGCCGCCGGGCGAGCACGCATCGTTCCTGTGTTCGGCGCGGCTGGTTTTGAATGTGACGCGCGCGGCGATGGCGCGCATGGGCTGGTGTCCCTCGGGGCGTTTGTTCGAGGCCGCCGCTTGCGGCGCCGCGGTCCTTAGCGACGACTGGCCCGGGCTGTCTTCGTTCTACACGCCGGGCGAGGAAATCCTGCTGGCGCGCGGCACGCAGGACGCACTTGATGCATTGAATCTTTCCGACGCCGAACTGAAACGCATCGGCGCGGCGGCGCGCGAACGTACGCTAGCTGAACATACCTCGCAACACCGCGCGCGCGAGTTGATCGCGCTGCTGGAACGCGCGCGTGAAGTGCACGCTTTTGCGGAGGCGGTTTGAATGTGGGGCATCATTCCCGCCGCCGGCCGCGGCTCGCGCATCCAGCCACTGGCGTTTTCCAAGGAATTGCTGCCGGTCGGCGCGCGTGCGCTGGATGACGCGCCGCGGCCCTGCGCGGTGGCCGAATACCTGATCGAACGCCTGCTGCGCGGTGGCGCGGACAAACTCTGCTTCGTGATCGCCGCGGGCAAGTCCGATATCCTCGATTACTTCGGCGGCGAATACGGCGGCGCGCCGCTAGCTTATGTGGTGCAGCCGCAACCGTCCGGTCTGTGCGACGCGATTTTTCGCGCGAAGCCGCTGATTGCGGCTGACGATTCGGCCGCGATCGGCTTGCCGGACACGGTGTGGTTTCCCGCCGATGCACTGGCGCGACTGCCGGACGATCAGCTTTCCTTCCTGCTTTTCCCGGTCGCGCAACCGCAATTCTTCGACGCGGTGGTGATGGACGACGACGGTCGCGTACGAGAGATTCGCGTCAAGCATCCTGATCCCGACACGCACTGGATCTGGGGCGCGTTCAAGATGCCCGCGCGCGTGTTCGATGAACTTCACCGGCTGTGGCTGATGCGCGAACCGCGCGACGAATACATCGGCACGCTGGTAAACGCGTGGCTGGCGCAAGGCGGACGCGCAATCGGCGTGAAAGCGGGCGAATCCTACATCGACGTCGGCACGCTGACCGGCTATCGCGCGGCGATCAATCTGCTGACGGGATGCGATGAACCCGCTCCTGTGGCTGCGCGTAACTCTCAATTTCGTCATTTCCGCGAAAGCTTGTCCTCGAATGCTCCAATCGGGGACGGAAATCCAGCGACTCTGCTTTCGCAGACCGAAGGAACTGGATTCCCGCCTGCGCGGGAATGACCAAGGAGATTTTCATGATCGAAGCGGTGATGTTGTGGAACGAGCCCAACAACAAATCGCACTGGGATCCGGAAATCGACCCGGGCTGGTCGCGCTTCGCGCAGATGGCCAAGCTCGCCGCGCGCGCGATCCGCGTGGTAAATCCGCAATTACCGATCGTGCTGGGCGGCATTTCGCCGATCGATCCGGAATTCATCCGCAACATGCAAGCTCAAGGCGTGCTCGATGAAATCGACATGCTGGCGGTGCACGGCTTTCCGCTGGACTGGAACCATTGGCAGATCGAGGACTGGCCGCAGAAGCTCGCCGAGATTCAGGACTTGAGCGACAAGTCGGTGATTGTGTCGGAGGTCGGCGTGTCCAGTTTCGGTTCGGAAGAAGTGCAAGCTTGGGGTCTGGACCGCACCGCGCAATTGCTGATCGGCCGCGCATCCCACATCCACTGGTACAGCCTCTACGACCTGCCCCGCGCGTGGGAAGCGACCACGCGCCACAAGGAAGCGGAAGGCTCGGCGTACTACCGGCATTTCCACATGGGCCTGCTGCGCGAAGACGGCACGCCCAAGCCCGCGCTGAAACGCTTCGCGCGCTACGCGCCGGCACTCGGGTTGTGCCAGTGGTTCCATTACGAGGATCACCGGCTGGATGACGCGGTCGCGTGGATGCAGCGGCTGGGCGCGCGCTATCTGCGCACCGGCTTGTCGTGGTCGGATTCGTTTCGCCCGAATGCGCTGGCGTGGTTCGACCGGCAGATGCACGCCCTGCGCGAGTTCGATGTGACACTGACATTCTGCTTCACGCCCGAACATCTCGGTATCGCGCCGCACCACACCAGCGCCCCGCGCGAACCGCAGCTCTATGCCGACTTCTGCGCACGGATGGTGGAGCGTTATGCGCCGGCTTCCGTGATCGCGCCGGAAAAAGTGGAGGCCGCTGCGTGACGCGCGCGATCATTATCGTGCTGGATTCTCTGGGTGTGGGCGGCGCGCCGGACGCGGAACGCTTCGGCGATTCAGGCGCGGACACGTTGGGTCACATCGCGCTGCGCTGCGCGCGCAGCGACGCCGATCGCGCTGGCGTGCGCCACGGCGGATTGAACGTGCCGTTTCTCGCATCGCTTGGCTTGGGCGAAGCATGCCGCTGCGCCACGGGGCGCGCGCCGCCTGGGCTGGAAACGCGCCGCTGGAACCGCGGCGGTGCGGGAGCAGCGGCGGAAACTTCGCCCGGCAAGGATTCGCAAACCGGTCATTGGGAAATCGCCGGCGCGCCGATGCGTGAAGACTGGGGCTACTTCCCGCGCGAGCAGCCGTGCTTTCCGCGCGAACTGATCGATGCGCTGTGCGAGCGCGCGCAATTGCCGGGAACGCTCGGCAATCGCCACGCTTCGGGCACGCAGATCATCGAGGAATTCGGCGAAGAACATCTGCGCAGCGGCAAGCCGATCTGCTACACATCGGCCGACAGCGTGTTCCAGATCGCCGCGCACGAAGAGCGTTTCGGCTTGCAACGCCTGTATCGCGTCTGCGAACTCGCGCGCGAGTTGACCGACCGCTTCCGCATCGGCCGGGTGATCGCACGGCCGTTCACGGGCATGACGCGAGCGGATTTTCGCCGCACATCGAACCGGCACGACTACGGCGTACCGCCGCCGCGCGGCACGCTGTTGCAGCGGGCCGCGCGCGCCGGACGCGAGGTGGTGTCGGTCGGCAAGATCGGCGACCTGTTCTGTCACGACGCCACCGGCCGCGAGTTGCACGGAGAAAGCAACGAACGCGTATTCGATCACACCGTCGAAGCCGCGCGCCACCTCGCCGATGGTGGCTTGCTGTTCTCCAACCTGGTCGATTTCGACACGCTATACGGACACCGCCGCGATACCTGCGGCTACGCCGCTGCGCTGGAAGCGTTCGACCAGCGACTGCCGGAATTGTTGGATAGCTTGCGCGAAGGCGATCTCGCGATCATCACCGGCGATCACGGCTGCGATCCGACCTGGCCTGGCAGCGATCACACGCGCGAATGCATCCCGGTGATGGCGTTCGGTCCCGGCATCGCACGGAGTTCACTGGGGCGACGCGACACCTTCGCCGATATCGGCGCGGCGGTGGCGAAACATCTGCACCTGCCGAATGAATTCGGCGTTGCATTTTGAAAGCGATTCGCAAGGATGAATCATCAGACCGCTACCCCCTCACCCGCCAAGTGCTACGCGCTTGTCTCCCTCTCCCCACAGGGCAGAGGGTTGGGGTGAGGGGCGAGTCGCGATTCTGCAACTGCCATGGACGCCTGGACGGATGCGATGATGCGCGGCGACTTTGCCGCCGCATGGGAAATCAGCGACGCGGTCTTGCGACAAAAGCTCGCCGCGGGAACATTGCACGACGGCACGCGACCGCGGCACCAACAGGCGATCTGGGACGGCGACCCGCTGGACGGCAAGCGCGTGCTGGTGCGCTGTTACCACGGCCTCGGCGACACGATCCAGTTCGTGCGATTGCTGCCGCGGCTGCGCGCGCGTTGCGCTTCGGTGATCCTGTGGGCGCAACCGGAATTGCTGGAACTGATGCGGGCGTGTGACGGCATCGATCGCCTGATTCCGCTGCACGACGGCGAGCCCGACATCGAACGAGATGCCGACATCGAACTGATGGAACTGCCGCACGCGTTGCGGCTGACGATCGATTCGATTCCCGCAAGCGTGCCTTACATTCGCGCGCAAGGCATGTCCGGCGCGCGGCATCGGGGGCATCGCATCCCGCGCGTGGGCCTGTGCTGGCGCGCGGGCGAGTGGAATCCCGATCGTTCGATTCCGCATGGCGCGCTGCGCAGGTTAGGCGGCATTCCAGGCCTGCGCTGGTTCTCGCTGCAATATCCGGCACGTCCGCATCCGTTTCCGATGTTCGATCTGGCCTGCCGCGACCTGCGCGAATTCGCGCAGCGGCTGTGCCAGCTCGATTTGATCATCAGCGTGGACACCTTGACTGCGCACCTCGCCGGCGCACTGGGTTTGCCGGTGTGGCTGCTGCTGCCGAAGAACTGCGACTGGCGCTGGATGCGCGCGCGTAACGATTCGCCCTGGTATCCGACGATGCACCTGTTCCGGCAGTGTCGAACGGGCGAATGGAATGACGTCGTCGGTGAATTCGAACTGGCGTTGCGGCGATTCGTTCGTGACATGCCACGGAGATTCGCCGAAGAAAATACCAAGCCCCCGGTAGCTGCACTGGAGCAGCGCGCATGATCGACGCCCTGCTCACGCGCGAACCGATCGATGTGACGGTCGCAATGGTGGTGGCCCATCCGGACGACGAAACCGTCAGCGCGGGCAGCGTGCTGTCGCGGCTGCGCAATTGGAAGTTGATCCATCTCACCGATGGCGCGCCGCAGGACATGCACGATGCGCATCGCGCGGGCTTCGAGACGCGCGCGCAATATGCCGCCGCGCGCGCGAAGGAACTGGACTGCGCACTTGACGCGTTGCAGGCGCGGCCGCGTGCGCGCATCGGCTACGGATGTGTCGATCAGGAGACCGCTGAGAACCTGCGCGAGCTCGCGCAGCGCGCCCGCGAAGACCTCGCCGGTGCGTCGTTCGCGATCACGCATCCGTACGAGCACGGGCATCCCGATCACGATGCCTGCTCCTTTGCCGTGCACGCGGCCTGCGCGTTGCTGCGCCGCGCCGATGGACGCGCACCGCAGATCATCGAATTCGCCTCGTATCACGTGCGCGACGGCGCCGGAGTGGCCGCGCGATTCTGGCCCGACGAGGCGCATCCGGAACGCGAGTTGGTCCTCGATACAGCGGAATGTGAGCGCAAGGCGCGCGCCATCGAGTGTTTCGCCAGCCAGCACGGTTTGGCCGAAGTCTTCCCGGTCGGCGTCGAACGCTACCGCACCGCACCAAAATACGACTTCCGCGAGCCGGCGCCGCCCGGAACCGCGTGGTACGACGCGCATGGCTGGCGCATCGACAGCGCGCGCTGGCGCGAATGCGCCGCAGCCGCGCTGGACGAGTTGCAACTGGACGGTGCGTTATGAAACTCACCGTTCTTAACGTGCCGTTCCCGTTCGCACCGGTCACCGCCGATCCGGTGGGCGGCGCCGAACAAGTGGTCGCGGCTCTCAATCGCGAACTCGTTGCACGCGGCCATCGCTCGATCGTGATCGGCCATCGCGATTCGCGAATCGCAGGCGAATTGATCGCGCTGCCGCCGGCGCCGCAGACCTTCAACGACTTCGCACGCGTGCAGGTGCAACGCGAATTGCGGGAAGTGATCGCCCGCGTGCTCGCGAACGAACAGGTCGATCTGGTCCATCTGCACGGCATCGACTTCGAAAATTATCTGCCGCCGGCCGGCGTTCCGACGTTGTGTACCTTGCATACGCCGCTCGCCTGGTATGCACATACCGCTTTGCATCCGCGCCGACCGCTTACCCGGCTGCAACCGGTTTCCGTGCATCAGGCGCGCTGCGCGCCGGGCGGCGTCGTGCTGCTGCCACCGATCGAAAACGGCGTCGCCGCGAATCCGTTCGCATTGCGCGTGCGCAAACGCGGGTTCGCGCTGACGATCGGCCGCATCTGCCCGGAGAAAGGCTTCCACGAAGCGATCGACGCCGCGAATCCGGCGAACATAACGCTGCTGATCGCGGGCCAGGTGTTCCACTGGCCCGAACACCGTGCGTATTTCGAAAGCCGCATTCGTCCGCGTTTGAACGCGCGGGTGCGATACATCGGCGCGCTGGCCGGCATGCGCAAGCGAGGTTTGCTCGCTGCAGCGCGTTGCGTGTTGATCCCTTCGCGCGCACCCGAGACATCTTCTTTGGTCGCGATGGAAGCGCTGGCCGCGGGCACGCCGGTGATCGCCTACCGCAGCGGCGCGCTGCCCGAGATCATCGAACACGGCGTCACCGGATTTCTGGTGGACGATGCGCACGCGATGGCGGAAGCGATCGCGCGCTGCGGTGAAATCGATCCGGCGACTTGCGTGCGGCGCGCGCGTGAACGCTTTCCGCTTGCGCGCACGCTGGACGCCTATCTCGATCTTTATCGACGCCTCGCGCGCGAATCGTCGCGGCGCGAAGCGCAATCAGGAATTCGCCAGTCATGTTGACCGCTCCGCAATTCGAGCGCGGTTTTTCTTCGCCCTCGCATATCGAAATCATCGAATCGCTTTCGCAACTCAGCGCGATTAGCGGCGAATGGTGGGCGCTTTGGCACACGGCACCGCGCGCCACGCCGTTCTCCTCGCCTGCATGGCTGCTGTGCTGGGCGCGCCACTATGCACCCGAGCGCACGCGAGCGATCGCGATCCGCGAACACGGCGTGCTGGTCGCGCTGCTGCCGTTCTTCACCTGGCGCGGCGCGCTGCTGCTGGCCGGAACGGGGCCGACGGATTACGGCGAAGCGCTGATCCAGCCAGGCCGCGAAGAGCTGGCGCAGACGCTGTTGCAGACATTGGCGACGCAAGCCGAAGCGATCGATTGCGCGCGCATGGATTTGCAACAACTGGCGGCAAATTCACCGCTGCTACGTGCGCGGCCACCAGAAAGTTGGCGGAGCGAAACCCAGGAAGGCGACGTGTGCCCCGTCGCCTGTGCACAAGGCGAGGACGGGATGGAATGCGCGTCGCGCGCGTTGCGCGCGGATCTGCGGCGCTCGTTGCGCAAATTGCAACAGGAAGGCGAAGTGGAACTCGGCGGTGCACGTGCCGGTGAGCTGCGCAGCGCTGCGCGCACGCTGGAGTGGCTGCATGGCCGCCGCTGGCGGCAGCGCGGCGAGCGCGGCAAGCTCGCCGATCCGCTGATGTGCGCGTTCCTGCGTTCGCTGGTGCCGGAACTGGA
>DATFCO010000088.1:0-2900 GCA_035253005.1 Rhodanobacteraceae bacterium | reverse complement strand
TGCGTGCAGCCGCCGGACGATGCGCGCGTCGCTTCGATGAAATCCGGCGCATTGCTGGTCGGGCAGTTGCGGCCGCACGGGGCAAATGAAAGATTGCATGCTTACTCGCAGCGACAAATCAGCGCGTTTTCGTTGGAGCTGCTGCCGCGCACCACGCGCGCGCAGGCAATGGATGTGTTGTCGTCGCAAGCCGCGGTCGCCGGTTATCGCGCGGTGCTGATCGCGGCGCAAGCCGCGCCGAAGTTCTTTCCGATGCTGACCACCGCTGCCGGTACGTTGCGGCCGTCGAAGGTGCTGGTGATCGGTGCGGGCGTGGCCGGATTGCAGGCGATCGCCACGGCGAAGCGACTCGGCGCGCAAGTGGAGGGTTTCGACGTGCGTCCGGAAACGCGCGAGCAGATCGAATCGCTGGGCGCGAAGTTTCTGGATCTCGGCGTCAGCGCCGCAGGGCAGGGCGGTTATGCGCGCGAACTGACCGCGGAAGAACGCGCCGCGCAACAGGCAAAACTCGCCGAACATTTGAGAGGCGTGGACGTAATCGTCTCCACTGCCGCGGTGCCCGGTCGGCCCGCACCGAAGATCGTTTCATCCGCGATGGTGGACGGCATGAAGGCCGGCGCCGTGATCGTGGATCTCGCCGCCGAAAGCGGCGGCAATTGCGAAGTCACCAAACCCGGAGAGACCGTCGAACGCAACGGCGTCAGCGTGATCGGTCCGCTGAACCTGCCCGCCGGAGCGCCGCTGCACGCATCGGAAATGTACGCACGCAATCTCGCCAACTTTGCCGAGCTATTGGTGAAGGATGATGCGGTGAAACCCGATTTCGAGGACGAGCTGGTGGCGAAGTCGTGTGTGGTGCGTGCGAGCGAGGTTGTGTTCAAAACTTAGGAGCCGCCGCGAGCGGCGTCTTTTCCCCCTTGCAGGCGACAGTGGTTCGCGAGCAAAGGCCACGCTGCACGGTCGCTTGCAGGCAAGTCCTGCAACTCAGTGTTCGCGTGGCTTCTTCGGCATCGGTTGACCGCTGCGCAACCACTGCTGGCGTTGCTGCGGATTGGCATTGCGCCATTGTTCGCGCAGCGCGCGCCGCTGCTCCGGCGGCAGCGACTGGAATTGCTGGAAGGCCTGCTTAACCCTGGCGCGCTCCTGCGGCGACATCTGCTTGAATGCGCGCATGTTCTGGCGCAGTTGCTCGCGCTGCTGCGGCGTCATGTTCGCCCAGCGCTGCAGCCGCTCATGAATGTCTTGTTGACGATCCGGCGGCAGAGTCGCCCAACGTTGCGCATTGCTTGAAAGCTGCTGCTGCCGTTTCGGCGGCAACTGATCCCATTGATCCCGCAGCGGCGCGAGTTGCGTCTGCTGCTGCGGCGACAGCGCATTCCACGCAACCGGCGTATCCGCGTTCGCGGACGGCGCGGACTGCGCATGCGCCAGCATCGGCGCGCCGAACAACAGCGCGACTGCGAGCAGCATTCCACGCACGGTCCGCAACAGTTTCATTGGCGGCTCCGGTTCGATGGCGCGCGGGTTTGCGGCTGCCGCGCCAGCCATTGATAGAAGTCGAGATTCTGATAGAGATCGAGTTGCTGAGCGTCGGTATCCAGCGGCAGTTCGGCATCGCTGGTCGTCGAGGCTTGTTGCTGCGGCGCGACCGGAGTTTCAGGTTGCGGTCTGAACCACACCACCCCGAGCACCAATGCACAAGCGGCCACCGCGCCGACCGCGGGCAACCAGATCGCGCGTTGCGGACGATGATCTTTTGCGGCCAGTGCGCTGCGCCGCGCGGCCGCGAGTTTCGCGCGCGTGCGCGCATCGACGTGCTCGCAGGCGTGTTCGTGCAGCGCGCGTGCGCGCCGCGTCAGTTCGAGTTCGATATTGTCGGGCGAGATGTTCATCGCCATTCCTCCAGTTGTCTACGCAGCGCATCCAGCGCCCGCGAGAGATGAGTTTTCACGCTGCCTTCCGAGCAGCCCATCGCGCGCGCGGTATCGGCCACGTCCAGACCTTCCAGCACGCGCAGCAGAAATGCCTGTTGCTGCCGCCGCGGCAGTTTGCGGACTGCTGTCGACATGGCCGCATGCGCCTGCCTCGACACATAGGCACGCGCAGGATCCGGACCGGAATCCGGCGCATCCCAAGCCGGCAGCTCGTCGCCGTCCTCGTCCAGCCGGGCGCGACCGGTCCAGACGAGTATCCGGTTGCGCACCGCGCGTCGACGCTGCAGATCCGTGATGCGCCGGCGCAGGATGCCCCAGAACAGCAACGGCCATTCCTCGGCTGGCTTGCCGCTGTAATGGCGCACCAACCGCAGCATCGCGTCCTGCACCGCATCCAGCGCCTCGTCGGCGTCGTTCAGCGCGATTTCCGCCACGCGCCAAGCGCGGCGCTCCACCGAAGCCAGGAAAGCCTCGATGCTGCGCGCAGCCGGCCGCGCCGTGTCCAGCGGAACCTCAGTCAACGTGGTTTCCGCCAGGCTCACTTCGACGGCAGCCGCGAATCGACCTTGGCCGTCCACGTCATCGCCGATCCTTTGCATGCACTTGTCCGAAAGAACGCGCCAGAGCGGCTGAGGTTGACTTCCGCCGCAGCCGCCGCGGCATCCCGTATCATGCGCCGATCCATCGGTTCGGGGTGAGCAGATGATTACCGGCTTTCTGGCGCTGTACATCTTCATGCTGGCCGCGTTCACCGGCTACGAAATCATCGCCCGCGTGCCGGTGATCCTGCACACGCCGCTGATGTCGGGCTCCAACTTCGTGCATGGCATCGTGCTGGTGGGCGCGATGGTGGCGCTGGGGCACGCGACCACGCCCGCGGAAATCACCATCGGCGTGATCGCGGTGCTGCTGTCCGCGGGCAACGTCGCCGGAGGTTACGTGGTGACCGAACGGATGCTGGAGATG
>DATFCO010000087.1:0-3591 GCA_035253005.1 Rhodanobacteraceae bacterium | reverse complement strand
ACGAACGCGGAATCCGGATACGTGGACGTGTAGTGATTGCCGAGCACGAAATCGGTTTCGTTGTCGGCATCCAGCGTGGTCGTCCAGCAATCGACGATCTTCTCGGGCGTGCGCATGCGCAATGTCCACCAGCGGCCGTCGTGTTGCAGCCAGTGTGTGGCATCCGCCGTTTCTGCGCTGTCGATCAACGGCACCGGAAACGCCGGCGCCTGGCCGCCGAAGCCGGGATCGAGCACGAAGCGGCCTTCGGGCAAGGTTGCGATCAGGAACATGTGCGTGCGCGGGGCCTGTTCGCGCGGCGTGACCAGCACCACGCGCGCGGTGTGGCGCGCGATCTCGAAACCGAGCCGCTCCAGCACCGCGGCGAACAAGGTGCCGTGTTCGAAACAGTAGCCGCCGCGCCGCGCGCGCACCAGCTTGTCGTGCAGGCTCGGCAGATCGAGACGGATCGGCCGCTCGAGCAGCACATCCAGATTCTCGAAGGTAATGCTGCGCATGTGCGCCTTCAGCAGCCCGGCCATCGTGCCGAAGTCGACGCGAGTTTCGCCGTTCCAGCCGATGCGTTCGAAATACGCTTCGAGATCGACGGCCGGCAGTTCCGGATTCGTCATGGCCACTCCTCAAAACGGGAACTATAAGGCTCATGTCGAAAACGGAGCAATCGCGGACGCTTGCCGTCGAGCGATGCTGAAGTAATCTGCGCGGATGCGATTACCGATCCTTTGCCTCTTCGTTGCATTGTTCTGCGCAGTCGTTGCATTCGGCGCGCACGCGCAAAGCGACGACGCGCAGCGGCAGGCGCAGCGGATCGAGACGCAGAAGAAACTCGACGCTGTACGCGCGCAGATCGCGCAGATCGCGCAGGCGCAGCGCGCCACCGCCGCGCAACGCGACCAGATCGATGCCGCGCTGGCGGATCAGGCGAAACAGTTGAACGACGCCTCGAAGGCGCTGAGCGAAACCGAGGCGGCGATCGCGCAGAAATCTTCCGAGCTGATGCAATTGCAGGGTCAGCACGCGCAGTTGCAGACGAAACTCGCATCACAACGCGAGGCGCTGGCGGAATTGCTGCGCGCGGCCTACGCGCTGAACCGCGGCAGTGATCTGTCGCTGCTGCTGGGCGACGAAGACGTCGCGCGCATCGCGCGCGCGCTGGCCTATTCGCGCTATTTCCAGCGCGACCGCGTACAACGCATCCGCTCGCTGCTGGGCGACTTGTCCAAGCTCGAAGAATTGCAGCGTGGCATCCAGTCCGATCAGGCCGCCTTGCAACAGCAGCGCTCGGAACGCGCGGCGCGCGCGCAAACCTTGCAGCAGGCGCGCGACGAACAACAGAAATTGCTGGCACAAGCCGATGCGCAGCTCGCGCAGCAGAAGGATCAGCTCGCGGCGCTGCAACGCCAGCAGCAGGACCTGGATCAGTTGCTGCAAAAACTGAAAGACCTGTTCGCCGACATTCCCAAGCAGCTCGGCGTCGAGAAACCGTTTGCGCAACAGCGCGGCGAATTGCCTTGGCCTGTCGGGGGCCGTGCGCATCCCGGCGACGGCCCGCTGGCGCACGGCCTGTTGATCGCCGCCGAGCCTGGCACCGTGGTGCATGCAATCGCTTATGGCCGCGTGGCTTGGGCGGATTTCATGCGCGGCTACGGCGAGCTGGTGATCGTGGATCACGGCAACGGCTGGATGAGCCTCTACGGCAACAACGAAGCCGCGCTGGTCGAGGACGGCGACTGGGTGAAGCCGGGGCAGCCGATCGCCAAGGTCGGCCGCGGCGAGAACCAGACTGGTGCGTATTTCGAGCTGCGCAAGGACGGCAAGCCGGTGGATGCTGGGGAATGGTTGAAACCGTCGCATTGACCCCGTGGCAGCCGATACGCTTTGCGACGGACTCAACATCTTTCTCACGCATCTGGCGCATAATCCACCCAACGTTCCGCGGTTTTCCTCCATGTCCTTCCCCCGTCTGATTCCCGCGCTGCTGCTGGTTTGCAGCAGTCTGGCCTTCGCCGCTCCGCCGGCGACGGCGCCGACAAAGAAAACTTCCACGCTGCCCGCACCGGCGTCCTCGTCGCCGCCGGATGTGGTCGCGCCCGCGCCGGCTTCGAGCGCTTCGTCCGACGTTCCCGATCTCGCCGACATCCGCGCCTTCACCCGCGTGTATGCGATGGTGAAGCAGGCCTACGTGGACAAGGTCGACGACAAGACGCTGATGCGTGCGGCGATCCGCGGCATGCTCGCGGGTCTCGATCCGCACAGCGATTATCTGGACGAAAGCGATCTGAAGGATCTCACTGAAGATACGACCGGCGCGTATTCCGGGCTCGGCATCGAGGTCGCGCAATTGAACGATCAGTTGCGCATCGTCACCCCGATCGACGGCACGCCCGCCGCGCGCGCGGGCATCAAACCCGGCGACGTGATCGTTTCGATCAACGGCAAGATGGTGCAACCGGATGCGCTGGACGCCGCGGTGAAACTGTTGCGCGGCGCACCGGGCAGCAAGATCACGCTCGGCATCCTGCATGCGGACGCGAAGGCGCCGGTGACGATTCCGCTGACGCGCGAACGCATCCGCATCGGCAGCGTCAAGACGCGCCTGCTGGAACCGGGTTACGCCTACATCCGCATCAGCCAATTCCAGGAAGACACCGCGAGCGATCTCGACAAGCAACTCGAAGCGCTGCAGAAGAAGAGCGGGCCGCTGCGCGGCGCGGTGCTGGATTTGCGCTCCAATCCCGGCGGTTTGCTGACCTCCGCGGTCGGCGTCAGCGATGCGTTCCTGGATTCGGGCACGATCGTCACCACCAAGGGCCGCCTGAAACAAGCCGATCTCGATTTCAGCGCCACGCCCGGCGACCTGCTGGATGGTGCGCCGATGGTGGTACTGGTAGACAACGGCACCGCGTCCGCCGCGGAAATCGTCGCGGGCGCATTGAAGGACGACCACCGCGCGCTGCTGATGGGCCAGCGCACCTTCGGCAAAGGTTCCGTGCAGACCATCCTGCCGCTTACCGACACCACCGCGCTGAAACTCACCACCGCGCGCTACTACACGCCTGACGGCACCTCGATCCAGGCCGCCGGCATCACACCCGACATCGCGCTCGGAAACTTGAGCGTCAGCACGCAAGCGGGCGATTTCAGCGACGACGAGCACGAGAGCGACCTGCCCAATCATCTAGCCGGCAATTCGCCGATCGACGACGACACCGCGACGACCGGCGACGCCGGCAAACTCGCGGTGGACGATTACGCACTATCCGAAGCGTTGCACGTGTTGAAGGGACTGGCGCTGGCAAGGCCGGTTACGCGGCCGGGCTCGAGCGCGGCGGTGAAGCGCTGACCGCGCACGGTTGCTTTATCTTCCCTCTCCCGCTTGCGGGAGAGGGTGGCAAGCGCAACGCGCTTGCCGGGAGAGGGGAATACTTGCGAGGATTTCGCGAGTGTGGATTCGACATCCATGTCTTTTTTCCGCTCGCCTCCAAGGCGAGCGGGCTACTTTTGTTTCGGCAAAAGTAGCCAAAACCATGGCGCTGGATGCGATGGTCTCGGCAACGTCGTGTTGCCTCGACTGCCCTGCGATGCTCGCCG
>DATFCO010000086.1:0-3861 GCA_035253005.1 Rhodanobacteraceae bacterium | reverse complement strand
GATCGCGCAGAGCAATCTGAAACGAATGCTCGGTTATTCCACGATCTCGCACATGGGCTTTCTGCTGCTCGGCCTCGCCGGCGGTTCGGCCGGCGGCTATTCCGCGGCGATGTACTACGCGGTGTGCTACGCGCTGATGTCGACGGCTTCGTTCGGCATCATTCTGCTGCTCGCGCGTGCGGGATTCGAGTGCGAGATGATCGATGATCTGAGGGGTTTGAACCGCCGCTCGCCCTGGTTCGCCGGCATGATGGCGCTGGCGATGTTCTCGCTGGCCGGCGTGCCGCCGCTGTTCGGCTTCTTCGCCAAAGTGCTGGTGCTGAAAGCCGCGATCGACGCGCACATGCTGTGGCTCGCGATCGTCGCGATCGTGTTCTCCATCATCGGGCTGTTCTACTACCTGCGCGTCGTGAAGGTGATGTATTTCGACGCGCCGATGGAAGACGCACCGCCGCTGCAACCCAAGCCCGACGTGTCCCTGCGCTGGATACTCTCCGCCAACGCACTCGCGCTTCTGGCGCTGGGACTCGTTTCCGGGCCGCTGCTGGGATGGTGCGAAAGGGCGTTTACGGGCTGAGAGCGGCGGCTTTACACCAGAATAAAAGCCGCGACAACGTTGCGGTGCTCGCCGGCCAACACATTCCACGTGCGTGCAGCAGCGGCGTTGTCCATCACCTCCACGCCGACACCGCGTTGAAGGAACGCGGCGAGCACGGCTTGTGATGGAAACCGCTGATGCGCGCCGCTGCCCAGCAGCACCACGTCCGGTTTCAATTCGAGGATCGGTTCGAGCTGCTGCGGCGTCAACGCCGTGATGTCGTCCGCGCTCCAGTCTTCCACCGCGCGATCGCGCGCCAGGATGAAGCTCGCGGTAAGTTCGCGATCGACGACCGTCACCGCGTGTGCATCCGCGCGGCGGATGAAAAGGAAATCTACGGGACGGTCGAGCGTGAGTTCCATGCATCAAGGCCCCTCTCCCACCGGGAGAGGCGTTGGGGTGAGGGTTCGGGACTTTGAATGGGCAATAATCTCGCTTGGACGTTGCCGAACGCGAGGAGTCGTACCCTCATCCGGCGCTGTGCGCCACCTTCTCCCGTCGGGAGAAGGGAAGAGCAATGGAGCATTCGATTTCACCGCGGCAACGCAATCCTCGGCTGCTCCGCGTTGCGGCGGTACAGCACGGCGATGTGACCGATCGTTTGAACGTTCTCCGCGCCGGAGGCATCTAAGAGCTGTGACAACGACGAAGCGCGCTCCTTGCGATCTTCGCCGGCCAGTTTCACCTTGATCAGTTCGTGATCGTCCAGCGCGTGTTCCAGCTCCGCCAGCACGGCTTGAGTCACGCCCTTGCCGCCCAGCAGCAGCACGGGTTTCAGCGGGTGGGCGAGGCCTCGCAGGTATCGGCGTTGGCTGGGCGTGAGGGACATCGTTCCGCGGAATGACAGGTTGCAAAGGAATGAAAGGGTATCATGTGGACAAAGGACAGGATCGATGCCGCGCTCCAAAAGCAGCGCCCGCTGGTTGAAGGAACATTTCGATGACGCCTACGTCAAGCGCGCGCAGGCGGAAGGCATGCGTTCGCGTGCGGCGTTCAAGCTGGAAGAATTGCTGGAGCGCGATCGCCTGCTGAAGCCCGGCATGACCGTGGTGGATCTCGGTGCCGCGCCCGGCGGCTGGTCGCAGCTCGTCAAACAGAGACTCGGCGGCAGCGGCCGCGTGATCGCACTGGACATCCTGCCGATGCAGGGCATCGGCGGAGTGGAATTCATCGAGGGCGACTTCCGTGAAGAGGCCGTGCTGGAGGCGCTGCAAGACCGACTGAACGGTCACAAGGCCGACCTTGTCCTGTGTGACATGGCGCCCAATATCAGCGGCATAGGGATGGCCGACCAGGCGCGAGCGATGCACTTGGCTGAATTGGCGTTAGACTTTGCTCGCAACTGGTTGAAACCCGGAGGGTCCTTTCTGGTGAAGTTGTTCCAGGGCACAGGTTTCGACGATTACCTGCGCGGCTTGCGCGCGGACTTCGCGCGCGTGACACTGCGCAAACCTAAGGCCTCGCGCGCACGTTCGCGCGAGGTGTACGCGCTGGCTTCCGGCCTGCGCACCCATCCCGCACAGGAAAGCGCGGGTGCCTGCGAGGGAGCCGCGTCATGAGACCCCCGATGAACGACATCGCCAAGAATGCGCTGCTGTGGTTGATCGTCGCGGTGGTGCTGATCGTCGTGTACCAGTCGCTGTCGCCGAAACTGACCGGTGGCGATCAGCAGATGTCGTACACCGAATTCGTGCAGCAGGTGAAGAACGACAACGTCTCTTCCATTTCGGTGAGTCCGAGCCTGCCGGCCGTGATCACCGGCAAGTTGAAAGACGGCAGTTCGCTGCACACGGTGATGCCTGTGTTCGGCACCGACAACGGCGACTTGCAGCAGCTGCTCGACCAGCATCGCGTCAAGGTGACGCAGGAGCCCGGCGACAATGGCTTCTCACTGATGCGCGTGCTGATCGAATACCTGCCGTTCCTTTTCATCTTCGGATTGCTGTTCTATTTCGTGCGGCAGATGCAGGCCGGCGCCGGTGGACGCGGCGCGATGTCGTTCGGCCGCTCGCGCGCGAAACTGCAGGGCGAGGATCAGGTAAAGGTCACCTTCGCCGATGTCGCCGGCTGCGAGGAAGCGAAAGAGGAAGTCGGCGAGCTGGTCGAGTTCCTGCGCGATCCATCCAAGTTCACCAAGCTCGGCGGCAAGATCCCGCGCGGCGTGTTGATGGTCGGTTCGCCCGGCACCGGCAAGACGCTGCTGGCGAAGGCCATCGCCGGTGAAGCAAAAGTGCCGTTCTTCTCGATTTCCGGTTCGGATTTCGTCGAGATGTTCGTCGGCGTCGGCGCCGCGCGCGTGCGCGACATGTTCGAGCAGGCCAAGAAACACGCGCCGTGCATCATTTTCATCGACGAGATCGACGCCGTCGGCCGCCATCGCGGCGCGGGTTTGGGCGGCGGCCACGACGAACGTGAGCAGACATTGAACCAGTTGCTGGTCGAGATGGATGGCTTCGAAGGCAACGAAGGCATCATCGTGATCGCCGCGACCAACCGTCCCGATGTGCTCGATCCCGCACTGCTGCGGCCGGGTCGTTTCGACCGCCAAGTGGTCGTGCCGCTGCCCGACCTGCGCGGCCGCGAACAGATCCTGAAAGTGCACATGCGCAAGGTGCCGGTGTCGGCCGACGTCGAGCCGATGGTGATCGCGCGCGGCACGCCGGGATTCTCCGGCGCCGATCTCGCCAATCTGGTCAACGAAGCCGCGCTGTTCGCGGCGCGCAGCAATTCGCGCGAAGTGGACATGGCGGATTTCGAGCGCGCCAAGGACAAGATCATGATGGGCGCCGAACGGCGCTCGATGATCATGAGCGAGGACGAGAAGAAACTCACCGCGTATCACGAAGCCGGTCACGCGATCGTGGGCCTGTCGGTGCCCGAGCACGATCCGGTGCACAAGGTCACGATCATTCCGCGCGGCCGCGCGTTGGGCGTCACCATGTTCCTGCCGGAACAGGATCGCTACAGCCACAGCAAGACGTCGCTGCATTCGCGGCTGGCCAGTTTGTACGGCGGCCGCGTGGCGGAAGAATTGATCTTCGGCGAGGACAAGGTCACCACCGGCGCGTCCAACGACATCCAGCGCGCCACGCAACTGGCGCGCGACATGGTCACCAAGTACGGCTTGTCGGACGATCTGGGCCCGATGACCTACAGCGACGAGGAAGACGAAGTGTTCCTCGGCCGCTCGGTGACGCAGCACAAGAACGTCTCCGATGAAACCGCGCGCAAGATCGACGTGGCGGTGCGCGGCGTGATCGACC
>DATFCO010000085.1:0-4770 GCA_035253005.1 Rhodanobacteraceae bacterium | reverse complement strand
TTCGGTGAAAAAGCGCAGCGCCTCGAAACCGCCTTCGCGACCTACGCCGGAATTCTTTACGCCGCCGAAGGGAGTACGTAGGTCGCGCAGCATCCAGCAGTTGATCCAGACGATGCCGAATTCCAGCCGTTCGGCCATGCGCTGCGCGCGATCGAGATTGGACGTCCACAACGACGCGGCCAAGCCGTACTCGGTGCCGTTGGCGATCGCCACCGCTTCTTCTTCGTCTTCGAACGGCTGCAGCGTGACCACGGGCCCGAAGATTTCCTCGCGATTGGTCGCGCACTCCTGAGGCAGTCCCTCGATCACCGTCGGCGCCACGAACCAGCCGTCGGCGCAGCGGCCATGGAGCTTCACCGCCTCGCCGCCGTACAAAACGCGGCCACCTTCCGCGATCGCGCGCTCGATGCAGGTGGTCACCTTATCGAAATGCGCGCCGGATACCAGCGCGCCGAGATCGCTGTTGTTGTCCTGCGGATCTCCCACGCGCAACGCTTTCACCTTCTCCAGATAACGACGTTTGAATTCACCGTAGATCGAACGCTGCACCAGCAGCCGCGAGCCGCACAAGCAGATTTCGCCCTGGTTGGAAAATCCCGAACGCACGATGGTGTCGAGGTTCGCCTCGCTCAAATCCGCATCGGCGAACACGATCGCGGGATTCTTGCCGCCCATTTCCAGCGATACCTTCTTGAACGATCTCGCGGCGATGCCCGCGATCGCCGCGCCGGTGCGGGTCGAGCCGGTAAAGGAAATCGCCTTTATGCGTGGATGTTCGACGATCGCTTCGCCGACGGCAGGCCCGGTGCCTTGCACGATGTTCAACACGCCAGGCGGGAATCCACATTCGATCGCCAGTTCCGCCAAACGGAATGCGGTGAACGGCGTGATCTCGGAAGGTTTCGCAACCACCGCGTTTCCTGCCGCCAAAGCCGGTGCGATTTTCCAGGTGAACAGATACAGCGGAAGATTCCACGGCGAAATGCAGCCAACCGCGCCCAGCGGCTGCCGCATCGTGTAATTCAATGCACGCGCATCGATATGCGCTTCCCCCGCAGCCTGCGTGATCGCTTCGCCGAAAAATCGCAGGTTCGCCACCGCGCGCGGAATGTCCACGCTGCGTGCCAGTTTCACGGGTTTGCCGGTGTCGCGCGATTCCTCGCGCGCGAAATCGTCCAGCTTTGCTTCCACCGCATCGGCCAACCGATGCAAGTGCTGCGCGCGTTCGCCGTGCGAAAGCGCGGCCCACGCCGGCGCGGCACGTTGCGCCGCTTGCACCGCGAGTTCGACATCGCGCTTGTCCGAATCCGGACAACGCGCGTAAACCTTGCCGGTCGCCGGCTCGAACACGTCCAGATACGCGTCGGTTGCCGGCGCGCGCAGTTGCCCGTCGATCAGATTGGCGAGGGTAAGTTGTGCCATTGCGCTAGCTTACAGCGAGCGCGTGCGTCCACCGTCCACCGGCAAGTTGATGCCGGTGATGTAGCTCGCCGCGGCGCTGCTTAGGAAAGCGACAGCCGCCGCGATTTCCGAAGGATCGGCGAAGCGGCACATCGGGATTTCCATTTCCATCGCGTGCTGCGTATCCTCCACGCTCGCGCCCGACTTCTGCGCGCGCGTTTGCACGATCTGCTCGATGCGCGGCGTCTTCGTCGAACCGGGCAGCACATTGTTGACGGTGATGCCGAACGGTGCCAATTCCGTCGCCAGCGTCTTGGCCCAGCTCGCCACCGCCCAACGGGTGGTATTGGAGACGCCAAGGCCAACGATCGGTTCCTTCACCGAAGTGGAAATGATGTTCACGATGCGGCCGTAACCGGCCGCGCGCATTCCAGGGATCACTGCTTCGGCCAACACGTGATTGGCGAGCAGGTGCTTGCGATACGCATCGAGAAAATCCTCCACGCGCGCGTCCAGCACCGGCCCCGGCGGCGGCCCGCCGGAATTGTTGATCAGAATGTGTACCGGCGCGCCGGCGGCCAGCGCCTCGACTTGTGCGCGCAGGCGTTCCGTGTCGCCGCTGTCGGCAGCGATGAAACCGTGCTTCTGCGACGGATGCGTGCGCGGCAACTCCGCGGCGAGTGTATGCAGGACATCTTCTCGCCGCGCGAGCAGCGTGACGTCCGCGCCCAGTTGCGCCAGTTCGATCGCACAAGCGCGGCCGATGCCTTGCGATGCGCCGCAGACCAGCGCCTGACGGCCGCTCAAGTCCAAATCCATCGATCGTCTCCTTCAGCGCAGCATGTGCATCGATTGTCGCAACTGCGGCAACAGCCCAGCACCCGATTTCGGCTTGGCGCAGATCGCATTATCCACCGCGCTCTCGTAACCGCTGGTCAGCCGTCCGACGCTCAAGGGGCCGTCCGGTCCATGCGGAATCGAGAAACTGCCGGAGCTGGCCGGCGGCGAGGACACATCCGAAGTGAATCCCGCCGGCGACTGTTCCCAGTACGTACTCGCTTTCAACTGCGCGGGCGAGGTGGTGATCACCAGATATTTCGCCTGCCTGTCATCGACGGTGAAACTGCCGAACGCACCGGACAGCGCCGGCCGCCAGCCGATGTATTCGCACAGTTTCACGTCTTCGCTGCGCAGCGGCTCGAATTGCGCATCGAGCAGAGTGGCGGTGGGCGCGAACAGGTAGCTCGACTGCAGGTGACGCGCGGAAGGCTCGGCCTTGAACAGCACGCGATAGGGCTTCTCGTATCGCGGCAGCACGAAGGCCAGAAAATGCGTGCGCTGGCCGTCGATGTCCGCGACCGGACTGTTGGCATCGAACAGGTAGTCGACGGGCTTGTCCGGCAGCGCATCCTTGAACGGCAACTCGCCCCAAGCCTTGCAGCAGGGCGTAGCCGCTTGCAATTTCTTGATCGCGTCGTCGCGCGAAGGCGGCGACGTGGCCGCGAGCGAAGGCAGCGCCACCGGCACCAGCGGCAGTTTGACCGAATGCGCGCAGGCGGCGAGCAGCGCGACCACTGCGAGTGCGAAAATGATGTGGAACAAACGGTGCAGCACGAATCAGAATTCCGCGTGTCCCGGCGCGCGCGGGTAGGGGATTGCGTCGCGGATGTTGGACAAGCCGCACACGTAAACCAGCAGTCGCTCGAAACCCAATCCGAAACCCGCGTGCGGCACGGTGCCGTAGCGGCGCAGGTCGCGATACCACTGGTAGTGCGCGGGATCCAGGCCGAACTGCGTCATGCGCCGGTCCAGATAATCCAGCCGCTCCTCGCGCTGCGAGCCGCCGATGATCTCGCCAATGCCCGGCGCCAGCACGTCCATCGCCGCCACGGTTTTCCCGTCGTCGTTCAAACGCATGTAGAACGCCTTGATCTTCTCCGGGTAGTTCATCACTACGACCGGACGGCCGACGTGTTGTTCCGCCAGATACCGTTCGTGTTCGGTTTGCAGGTCTACGCCCCATTCGACCGGGAACTCGAATTTTTGTTTCGCGTTCTTCAAGATCGCGATCGCGTCCGTGTAGTCGATGCGTTCGAACGGCGCGGCGATGAACTTCTCCAGCCGCGTGATCGCATCGCTCTGCACGCGCTGCGCGAAGAACGCCATGTCGTCGGCGCGTTCTTCCAGCACGGCCTTGAAGATCGCCTTCAGGAATTTCTCCGCGCAATCGGCGTCGTCGTTCAAATCGGCGAAGGCGATTTCCGGTTCGATCATCCAGAACTCCGCGAGGTGCCGCGGTGTGTTGGAGTTCTCGGCGCGGAAGGTCGGGCCGAAGGTGTAGACCTTGGATAACGCAAGGCAATACGCCTCGACGTTCAATTGTCCGGATACCGTGAGGAATGCTTCGCGCGCGAAGAAATCCTTGCGGAAATCCACCGCGCCCTGTTCGTTGCGCGGGAGGTTGGCGAGATCGAGCGTGGAGACGCGGAACAGGTCGCCCGCGCCTTCCGCGTCCGAAGTCGTGATGATCGGCGTGTTGACCCAGAAGAAACCTTCCTCGGTCAGATGCCGGTGGATCGCCATCATCATGGTGTGCCGCACGCGCGAGATCGCGCCAAACAGGTTGGTGCGGGGCCGCAGGTGCGCCACCTCGCGCAGGAATTCCGGCGAGTGCTGTTTCGGCTGGATCGGATAGGTTTCCGGATCGTCCACGAAACCGAGCACTTCGATCGCTTCGGCCTGCAACTCGAACGCCTGCCCCTTGCCTTGCGATGGCACCAGCGTGCCCTGCGCGACGATCGCGGCGCCGGCGGTCAGCCGCTGCACTTCGCTTGCGTAATTAGGCAACGTCGCGGGCGCGACGATCTGCAAGGTGTCGAAGCACGAACCATCGGAGAGATTGACGAAGGACAACCCGGCCTTGGAATCGCGCCGCGTGCGCACCCAGCCGCGCACTGTGACGCGCGCGCCTATGCCCTCGCCCGCGAGCGCCTGTTTGACCGTGATCGTCCTGCCGTCGGCCATCTTGAAATCCCGTCGATGCGTAAGCACATCAATGCGAACGGGCGATGATAACGAAGCATCGAGACCTCCGCAGTAGAATGAGAGTGCCGTTCGTGGTGAGGTATCGAACCATGAACGGCCATGGGTTCGCCCTTCGATACCTCAGGGCGAACGGTTGAGGATAAGCAATGGCCATCCAGCTCACCGAATCCGCCGCCGCGCGCATGCGCGAATACCTCGCGAAGCACCCGCAAGCCGCGGGCGTGCGCTTCGGCGTCCGGAAGACCGGCTGCTCCGGATTCGGCTACACCGTCGATCTGACCGATGCCATCGCGGCCGAGGATCGCGTGTTCGACCTGGACGGCG
>DATFCO010000084.1:0-7754 GCA_035253005.1 Rhodanobacteraceae bacterium | reverse complement strand
GAGCAACACATTGCCATTGGGACTCACACAAGACGCAGTGGTCACCATTCCGCGCGGCAAGTATTCCGAACTGAAGGCGACGCTCGACATCCCCGCACGGCTGATCGCGCCGTTCAAGCAGGGCCAGCAGGTCGGCATGCTGCACGTCACGCTGGAAGACAAACCGGTGCTGGATGCGCCCTTGGTGGCGTTGCAGGACGCGCCGCAGGGCGGCTTCTTCAAGCGGCTGTGGGACGCGATCCTGCTGTGGTTCCACCGCGGGACGGGCACCACCACCACCGCGGTGCCGACCGGCGCGACGTCGGTCGGTGCGCCCACGCCGATCAATACGCCGAATACGCAATGAAGAGATCGTTCGCAGGATAATCAAAAACGAGTTCCATCGAAGCGGCGGCGGAGCCGCCAAGAGTGTGGACATGGATGGCCACTTTTCCCGTTTCATGGATTACGAAGGAGATTTCGAATGTCCAGACATTGTTTGGATCAGCAATCAGGGACGATTGCATAGACGTGCGCGATCTAGAGGACATACAACCCAGCGAAGGGCAGGGCTTCCAGTTCCCCGGCAGCTTCGAAATCACCGCGATGGGCGAGGCGGGCGCCAACCTGCGCGAGCGCGTTCCGGAAATCCTGCGCGGGCTGGGGCTCAACGTACTGGATGCCAGCTTGCGCGAGCGGCCGTCGCGCGAAGGCAACTACGTGGCGGTCACCGTCGCGTTCACCTGCCCCTCGCGCGAGAAGTACGATGCCGCGCACGCCGCCCTGCGGGCCGATCCGGGGATACGGTATACGTTGTGAAGCGGGATTGGGGATGGGTAGCGGGGGCGTAACTTCAAACGCTTTGCGAGATTGAAACGCTCTTCATAGCCGCCATCTATCCAGCGTTGTCGCGCAACATTCCAGAATCCATCTTCGCGCACACGAATGTCGCCCCCGCCACCCACCCCCAATCCCCAGCCCCTGCTCGTCCGCCATCTCGGCCTCCGGCCCTACGTGCCCGTCTGGCAGGCCATGCGCGCGTTCACCGATGCGCGCGACGCGGACACGTCCGATGAACTGTGGCTGCTGGAGCACGATCCGGTGTTCACCCTGGGCCAGGCCGGCAAGCGCGAACACGTGCTCAGCCCCGGCGAGATTCCGGTGATCCCGGTCGACCGCGGTGGGCAGGTGACCTATCACGGTCCCGGCCAGATCGTGGCCTATCCATTGCTCGACTTGCGGCGGCTGGGAATCGGCGTGCGCGACCTGGTCTGCCGGATCGAGCAAGCGATCATCGATACCCTCGGGCACTGGAACATCATTGCGGTCCGGCGCGCCGGCGCACCGGGCGTTTACGTGAATGACGCCAAGATCGCCGCGCTGGGACTGCGCGTGCGGCGCGGTTGCAGTTTCCACGGGCTGGCCTTCAACGTGGCGATGGACCTGGAACCGTTCCGCCGCATCAACCCTTGCGGCTATGCGGGCTTGCAGGTCACGCAAGTGATAGACTTGGGCGGCACATCCAAGCTCGCGGAAGTCGGAGACGTGCTGGTGCGCGAACTCTGCAACCAGTTCGGACTGACGCCGCGTGACGCCGAACCTGTCCTGCCCCGCATGATCGAACCACAAGCGGCCGATCCCGCTCCGGGTCGCCGCGCACTCGCATGAGCGCTTCGTCCAACCGCATTCCGGCCATCGTCACCGGCGAGAAGCTCGCGGGCGAGGACAAGATCTCCCGCAACCGCGCGGCCTTCGAGGCGCACGTACCCGTGTTGCGCAAACCTTCCTGGATCCGCGTGCGGCTGCCGCAGGGCAATGCGGTGCAACAGTTGAAGGCGAAACTGCGCGCCAACGCGCTGGTGACTGTGTGCGAAGAAGCTTCGTGCCCGAACATCCACGAATGTTTTTCCAAGGGCACGGCGACCTTCATGATCCTGGGCGAGGTCTGCACGCGGCGCTGCTCGTTCTGCGATGTCGCGCACGGCCGGCCCAAGCCGCCCGATCCGCTGGAGCCGCTGCGGCTGGCGCACACCATCCGCGACATGGCTTTGCGTTATGTCGTGATTACTTCGGTCGATCGCGACGACCTGCGCGACGGCGGTGCGGCGCATTTCGCGGCCTGCATCCGCGAGGCGCGCAAGGAGAGCCCGGCGCTGAAGATCGAAATCCTGACGCCCGACTTCCGCGGCAAGGGCCGCATGGAACGCGCGCTCGATGCGCTCGCGCAAGACGTGCCGGATGTGTTCAACCATAATCTGGAAACCGTCCGCGAGTTGTACCGCGAAGTGCGCCCGGGCGCGGACTACGACTGGTCGCTGCAACTGCTGCGGGAATTCAAGGCGCGCCATCACGATATCCCGACCAAGTCCGGCATCATGCTGGGCCTTGGCGAAACCAAGGAACAGGTACTGGGCGCGCTGCGCGATTTACGCGCCCACGACGTGGACATGATCACCATCGGCCAATACCTGCAACCCTCGCCGCATCACCATCCGGTGCTGCGCTACTGGACCCCGCAGGAGTTCGACGAGCTGCGCGAGGCCGGTATGGCCATGGGTTTCACGCACGTCGCATCGGGTCCGCTGGTACGTTCCTCCTATCACGCCGATCAACAGGCGCACGATGCGGGTTTTGTCGAAGAAGTGGCATAAGGAAAACTCCGAGAGTTTTATGAGCAAACGTTTTCTGCTGATTGCGTTTCTTGGCCTGTGCGTATTCGGCATCGCGCGTGCCGACGACGTCCCGAACTGCCCGGCTTCCGCCGCCAGCAGTGCGGTCGTCGCGCCGCCGCCGCCCACCGATGTCATCACCCAGGCGCCGGTGCTGAAGCCGAGCGCGGGACAGGCCGAAGCCGGCGTGCTGGCCGCACGGCTGCTGACACGTTTCCACTACAACGCGCAGCCGCTGGACGATGCGATGTCGGCCAAGATCTTCAAGGGCTACTTCGACGCGCTCGATGGGCAGAAGCTGTTCTTCACGCAGGCCGATCTCGATCACTACGCGCCCGACCGCACCAAGCTGGACGATGCAATCTGGAACGGCGATCTATCGATTCCGTACGACATCTTCAATCTCTACGAGAAGCGCGCGGGCGAACGCACGCAGTACGCGCTGGACCTGTTGAAGAAGGGGTTCGACTTCAGCAAGGACGAGAGCTATCAGCCCGATCGCGACAAGGCGACGTGGGCCAAGGACACCGCCGCGCTCAACGACATCTGGCGCAAGCGCGTCAAGAACGACTGGAT
Source organism: Rhodanobacteraceae bacterium (assembly GCA_035253005.1). Lineage (GTDB taxonomy): Bacteria > Pseudomonadota > Gammaproteobacteria > Xanthomonadales > Rhodanobacteraceae > 66-474. Next base: position 4,530 of record DATFCO010000084.1, on the reverse strand, counting down.
CCGCTTGAAGCTGGCCGGACAGAAGGACGACGACATCCGCAAGACGCTGGCCAAGCGCTATTCCAATTTCCTGGATCGCGTGCACCAGCTCGATTCGCAGGACGTGTTCCAGACCTTCATGAACGCGTACGCGATGGCGATCGATCCGCACAGCAATTACTTCGGACCGCGCGCGTCGGCCAATTTCGACATCGCGATGAAGCTGTCGCTGGACGGCATCGGCGCGGTGCTGGAACAGCACGACGACTACACGCTGATCCGCGAGATGGTGCCGGGCGGGCCAGCCGCCAGTTCCGGCAAGCTCGCGGTGGGCGACAAGATCGTGGCGGTGGGCCAGGGCGCCTGCGGCGCGCTCACCGACGTGGTCGGCTGGCGCATCGACGACGTGGTGGACAAGATCCGCGGCCCCAAAGGCAGCACCGTGCGGCTGGAAGTGCTGCCTGCCGCAGGCGGCGAGGACGCCAAGCACGTGGTGGTGACGCTGGTGCGCAAGACGGTCACCATCGCGGAGCAGGCGGCGAAGAAATCGATCATCACGGTCAAGGACGGCGACGTCACGCACCGCATCGGCGTGATCACGCTGCCGACTTTCTATGAGGATTTCGACGCGCGCCGGCGCGGCGATCCGGACTACAAGAGCGCCACGCGCGACGTTGCCAAATTGCTGGGCGAATTGAAGCAAGACAAAGTGGACGGCGTGGTGATGGACGTGCGCGACAACGGCGGCGGCTCGTTGGCCGAAGCCACCGAGCTCACCGGCCTGTTCATCGACACCGGCCCGGTGGTGCAGGTGCGCGACGCGCGCGGCCGCGTGGAGGAGGAAAAGGACACCGACAAGGGCATGGCCTGGAGCGGTCCGCTGGCGGTGCTGGTCAACCGCGGCTCGGCTTCGGCCACCGAAATCTTCGCCGCCGCGGTGCAGGATTACGGCCGCGGCATCGTGGTCGGCGAACAGACGTTCGGCAAGGGCACGGTGCAGAACCTCACCGATCTGGATCAACTGGCGCAGAACGAGAAGCCCACCTTCGGCGAGCTGAAGATGACGATCGCGGAATTCTTCCGCATCAACGGCGGCTCCACGCAGTTGCGCGGCGTCACGCCGGACATCCAGTATCCGCACAGCGTGGATTTCGCCGATTTCGGCGAATCCAGTTACGACAATGCGCTGCCGTGGACGCACATCGATCCCGCGCAGTACAAGCCGGTGGCCAACCTGAAGCCGCTAATCCCGCAACTGACGCAGATGCACGCAGCGCGTTCGGCCAAGGATCCGTCTTGGCAATTGCTGCTGGACGAGCTGGCTGCGGCGCGCAAGCTGCATGACGAGAAGACGGTGTCGCTGAATTACGCGCGGCGCGACGCGCAGCGCAAGCAACTCGATGCACAGGACGCGCAGTTCAAGGCGCGCCGCAAGGCGCTGGGGGACGAATCGGCGGCCAGCCTGCGCCCGGACGACGGCCTGCAGCCGGGCGAGCGCAGCCTGCAATCCGATCTAGCGCAGGAGAAGGCGGCCAAGAACGCCAAGGATCCGGAGCTGGACGAAACCGCGCACATCCTGGCCGACGAGGTCGACCTGATCCGCGGCAACACCAAGCTCGCTGCAGAAGTGCTGCCTTACAAAGGCGTGTTGAACGGTGTGACGGATAGTGAGTGACTACCGTCGCGCGTAGCGCTGCTGCAGGAACGCGAGGAACGCGCGCAAGCCCTGCGCCTCGCCGCCGCGCGGATGTCCCGGACGGTCGCTGTCGTTCCAGGCGTACACGTCCACGTGCAGCCACCTGATCGTCGCAGGCACGAAGCGCTCGAGATACAACGCGGCGGTGATCGCCCCGGCGTGGCGCGATGATCCGGTGTTGACCAGATCGGCCACGTGTGAAGCGAGCATCGTGCGATAGGGATGCCACAAGGGCAGCCGCCACAGCGGGTCGTGTTGCGCGCGGGACGCGGCCAGCAATGCGTCGGCGGTTCCATCATCGTTGGCGAACAGCGCGGGCAGATCGGGACCCAGCGCCACGCGTGCCGCGCCGGTGAGCGTGGCGAAATCGATCAGCAGGTCGGGTTTCTCCTCCACGCACGCGGCCAGCGCATCACAGAGGATCAACCGCCCTTCGGCATCGGTGTTGTCCACTTCCACGGTGACGCCCGCGCGCGTGCGGATCACTTCTCCCGGTTTCAGCGCGTCACCCGAGATGGCGTTGTCCACCGCCGGGATCACCAGCAACAGACGCACCGGCAGCTTCGCCGTCATCACAAGTCGAGCCAGCGCCAGCGCATGTGCCGCGCCACCCATGTCCTTCTTCATCCAGCGCATGCCGTCGGCGGGTTTGATGTCCAGTCCGCCGGAGTCGAAGGTGACGCCTTTGCCGACCAGCGCCAGCAATGGATCGGCAGGTTTTCCCCAACGCAGCATCGCCACGCGCGGCGCCTGCGCGCTGGCGCGGCCGACCGCGTGCACGGTCGGGAATTCGCGTTTCAGTACTTCGCCTTCGAACAGCTTGAACTCGGCGCGATGTTCGCGCGCGGCATCGCGCACGGCCTCGCACAGTTGCAACGGCCCGAGGTCTTCGCTCGGCGTGTTGATCAGGTCGCGCACCTGCGTAATCGCATCCAGCAGCGGCGCGATCCCGTTCAACACCGCGCGCGGCAGCAGCAGGCGCGGCGGATCTTTTTTCGAAGCGACGTAACGCGTGTAGCGATACGCGCCCAATGCCCAACCCAGCGCGGCGTCGCCCGTGTCGATCAGATCGTTGTCGAGTACGTAATCGCGGGCCGGGAGCAACGATGGCAGCGCGCCCAGCGCGAATGGCGGAGAGGAGAGATCGATCCCGGCCAGCACGCGAGCGAGTTCTCCGCGCGCATCCGGTATCAGACAGAGCTGACCGGGACTGGCATCGAAACCGCAGTTGTCCGCCCAGCGCTTCTCGCGCGCCGAGAGCTTCTTCCGGCGCGCACGCCAGTGCGCGCGATCGAGCGGCTCCAGCGGCACGCCGCGACGGCCACGCCCCGATTCCCCCAGTGCGTCCTTCACGCGCGCCATCCGCGACCGGCGGAACGGCGCCTCATTGCGAACTGGACAACTTCAGTACCTGACCCACGCGCAGGTTGTCGCTCTTCAGATCGTTCCACTCGCGCAGGTCGGACACGCTGATCGAATTCTTGCGTGCGATCGAGGAAAGCGTATCGCCCTTGCTGACGGTGTAACTGCCGCCCGCGCTCGCGGACGCCGGCGGCGGCGTCACCGGCGTGACCGCGCCGTTGGCGGAGATCAACACCGGGTTCGAAGGCGCCGTCGATTCGGCTTTCTTCAGCGCCGGGTTGCTTGGGGGCGCGGTCGCAGCCTGCGTGGCGGATGCGACGACCACCGCGGTCGATGCGTTGGCCGGAGCCGCTGCAAGCACGTCGCCGGTCGGCTTGCCTGTGCTGACGGTGCCGGTCTGCGCCGCGGCGACGGTCGGCGCGGCAGCCTGCTTCGCGTCCGCTTTCTGCTGAGATTGCGCGCGCGCCTGCGTCATGCGCAGGTAAGCCTGCGCGGTGCGTTCGGAGGTCGGCGCCACCGACACGTCGTGCGAATAGGTCGCGCCCGGTGCGCTCACCGGCGTCGGCGTGGAAGCCTGCGCAACGGCCTGCGCCGGCGGTGTCAAGCCTTCGCTGATCATCTTCGCGGTGACCGCGGCGACTTGCTGGTCCGTCGTCTGCGCGGTCAGCGTCGGCGCGTCCGCGTAGGGCAGCAGGTCGTGTTCGCGCATCAGCTTCCTGGCTTCGTCGGTATTCAAGAAGTCCATGAACTTGGCGATGTCGGCCGCGTGCGGGCTGTTGGGATTGGAAGCCAAATAGATCGCGCTGTACAGCGGATAGCTTCCATCGGCCACGGTACTGGGCGTGGGCATCACGCCTTCCACCGGGATGATCTTCACCTGCTTGTTCTTGTACACGCCCGAGAGCGTGGACAGGCCCATCGCTTTCGGATCCAGCGCCACGCCCTGTTCCAGCGCGTCGACGTTGATGTACCAGCGCGGCGCCGCGACACCCGCATCGCCGTGGCCGTACATGAGGCGGCGGAAGCTGTATTCGGTTCCGTCCAGCGGACTTCCCACCGAATACAGGTCGATCGGCTCGTCCTTGCCGCCGAGCTGCTGCCAGTTGGTGATGTCGCCGTAATAGACGTCGTGCAACTGCTTCAAAGTGATGTTGCTGACCGGATTGTCGGGCGAGGTGATGACCACCAGCGCATCCCATGCGACCGGCGTGAACGTCAGGCCCGCTTCCTGTGCGCGGCCGGGAAAACCGGGACGCGCGCTGGCGGCGATGTCGGCGCTGCCGTTGAGCGCCGCGTCGATGCCCGAGATGGTGTTGAACGGCTGAACCTCGATGTTGCCCTTGCCGGCGTCTTCGTAGGCTTTGGCGATGTCGTCCACCAGCGAGCGTGAGGTCGCGAGATCGCCGCGGATCACCAGCGCGGGACCGCTGGCTTTCTTGTGCGAACTCTTGGAGTGGTGGCTGGAATGTTTGGTCGCGGCGGAAGCGGTGAAG